>DAOVOJ010000037.1 GCA_030629775.1 Candidatus Moraniibacteriota bacterium | reverse complement strand
CCGAGGGATATTGTCGTGAAAAGATTTGGAATTGAAGGCGAAAAGGCAAAAACTTTAGAAGAAATAGGGCAGGAATATCAAATCAGTCGGGAGAGAATTCGCCAGATTGAAAAAGGGACCTTAAGAAAATTAAAAGAGATTAGAAGGGAAATGAATAATAAAAGTATTTCTGATAGTTTGTGCCAAATCGTTGAAAGATATGGCGGAGTAATTGGCGAGCAGAAATTCGTGGAAATTATTTTAGGAGAAAAAATAGAAAGTGGAATCGGCGAGAAAAACAATAAAGATAATTATTCAACGAAAGGAGCGCTTTTTTTAGCGCTTGAATTGGATGATGAATTAAATAAATTGAGAGAGAACGCTTATTTCAAAAAACGGTTGGTTTATAATAAGGAAGGATTGAAGAGACAGAACGATTTTATAAATGATCTGACGGGTTTGTTTCGCTCAGATAAAAAAATGCTTAGCTCCGCGGAGATGCTAAGTTTGTTTAGAAATAAAAATAAGAAAATTTTTCCCGTTGACTTGGAGGAATCAGAAGAAAAAGAAATTTTGTTTTCTTGTCTTGAATCCAGCAAATTGATTGAGCGGAATTATTTCGGCCAATGGGGGCTTGTGAGCTGGCCTGAAGTGAGACCAAGAAGTATCAAAGATAAAATTTATTTAGCTTTGAAGAAAAGCGGCCAGCCTTTGCATTTCAAGGAAATCGCCAAATTGATAAATGAGATCTGCCAAGACAAAAGACTGGCCAAACATCAGACCGTTCACAATGAACTGATAAAAGACAAAAGATGCGTTTTGGTCGGCCGAGGAATTTATGCTTTAAAGGAATGGGGCTACCAGCCTGGAATAATTAAAGAAGTAATTGTTGAAGTTATAAAAGAAAATAACAGCCTGATAGAACAGGATGAAATAATTAAGGAAGTTTTAAAAAGAAGGCTGGTTAGAAAAAATACGGTATTAGTGAATTTGAAGAATAATGATTGTTTTGTGAAATTGGGAGATGGAAGATATAAGTTAAAATATTAGTAACATTTCAAATATAACTGTCATTCCTGAACTGAATTCAGGACAGGCTCTGAACTTGTTTCAGGATCTGTCGTTTGTTGTATTTAGCTTTAAGATAAATATAAAAGCATTATATAGCACATAACAGATCCTGAAATAAATTCAGGATGACAAGTTTACTTCGTTTTAAAAAGCAAAATTTCGAGAATATTAAATATTCTCGAAATTTTTTATTTGTCTTAAACTCGTATTTCTGTTAAAATAAAAGCATAGAAATAAAAAGAATTATGACTATTTACACTATCATTGAAATTCTTAAAGAAACCAAGGCGGTTTGTTTTGACTATTGGTGGATTATCGCGCCGGTGATTTTATGGATGTTGTTTAAAATTACCTGGATGAATTATGTTCAGCTAAGGTATATAAAAAAAATGAATTGGATTTTGCTGGAAATTAAGGTTCCCAAAGAAATAGAAAAAAGGCCGAAAACAATGGAAGAAGTTCTCGCGGGATTATACAGCAATTTTGAAACGGCGATTGACACTGTTTATGATGTCTATTTGGACGGGATGGTGGAAGCGTGGTTTAGTTTGGAAATTGTCAGCTTCGGCGGCGACATCCATTTTTATATCAGAACTCCGGATTTCTTAAAAGACTTAATAGAATCTCAGATCTATTCCCAGCATCCGGAGGCGGAAATTACTATCGTGGAGGATTATGTTGACAATGTTCCCGATGATATTCCCAGCAAGGATTATGAATTATGGGGAACAGAGATGACTCTTCAAAAGGAAGATGCTTATCCTTTGCGAGTTTATAAGGATTTTGAAGATACCGCGATGGGAGAATTTGTTGATCCAATGTCAAATATTGTTGAAGGGGCGGCGGAACTTGGAAAAGGAGAACAGCTTTGGATTCAGATTCTAATTCGCCCGTCTGACAGCAAGTGGCAGGAAGAGGGGAGAGCGTTAGTGATGAAGTTAATTGGAAGAAAAGAAAAGAAAAAACCGACTGGATTTTTTGGATTTATTAGAGACGAAATTTTTGATTTAGCGCGAAATGTGATGCAGGGTGTTTTTTATGTTCCGCCACCAATGGAAAGAGCGGGAGCTGCCACCGATGAAGAATATCAAAGTCTGATGCTTCATCTTTCGCCGGGAGAAAAAGATACAGTCACCGCCATTGACGACAATATCAAAAAGCATGGCTATAGCACGAAAGTAAGATGGCTTTATTTGGCTAAGAGAAATGTTTTTAATAAAATTCGCGGCAACGGAATCGCGTTTACTTACTGGACGCAATTTGGTTCTTTGAACCTCAATAATTTTGTGCCTGATAACTACACTAAAACCAGCGCTTATTATTATCTAACAGAGTTGCGAAAGGCGGTTAAAAAAAGGAGAATTTTAAGAAAATATAAAAAGCGCGAGTTAAGAGAAAAAGGATTTGTTTTTAATGTTGAGGAGTTGGCGACCATATTTCACTTTCCAACAATAGAGGTTAAAGCGCCAATCGCTCCTCGCGTTGAGGCGAAGAAAGTCAAGCCGCCAGCGGGGCTGCCGGTGGAATAAGTATCAAGTATCTAGTAGGAAAAAAGAAGTTAAAGGAGTTCAACTCCGAAGCTTCGGAGTTGAACTCCTTTAACTTCTTTTTTAAAAGGGGAATAGACGATTTAATATAAATATTATGAACAACAATATCAATATTTTTGCCAAAACAAATTTTCGGGGGCATGAGCACAAATTTGGAATAAAAACCGATGATCGGCGACGGCATATGTATGTTATCGGAAAAACGGGTATGGGCAAAACCACCCTTTTGGAAAATTTGGCCATTGCTGACATAAAGAACGGCAAGGGAGTGGCAATCGTTGATCCTCACGGCGATTTTGCCGAAAAAGTTTTGAGCTTTATTCCCTCTCAGCGAATTAATGATGTGGTTTATTTCAATCCGTCTGACATTGATCACCCGATTGCTTTTAATGTTATGGAAAAAGTGGATTTACAATATCAGCATCTTATCGCTTCCGGTTTAATCGGCGTTTTCAAAAAAATCTGGGCTGATTCTTGGGGACCGAGATTGGAATATTTATTAAGAAACACTATTCTTGCCCTTTTAGAATATCCGGGAAGCACCTTGCTGGGCGTCAACAGAATGCTGACGGACAAGGAATATCGAAAAAAGGTAATTAGCAAAGTTTCCGATCCGGTCATTAAATCATTTTGGCAAGATGAGTTCACCCGTTATTCCTCCCAATTTGCCACTGAAGCGATTTCTCCTATTCAAAACAAGGTTGGGCAATTTCTTTCTAATCCGATGGTTCGGAATATTGTCGGACAAACAAAATCCAGTATTGATATTCGGAAGATTATGGATGATCAAAAAATTCTGATTGTTAATTTGTCTAAAGGAAAAATTGGGGAAGATTATAGCGCTTTACTGGGAGCGATGTTAATTACCAAGATTCAGTTGGCGGCGATGAGCCGAGTTGATATTCCCGAGGAGGAGAGAAAAGACTTCCATCTTTATGTTGATGAGTTCCAGAATTTTGCTACTGAATCTTTCGCTGATATTCTTTCCGAAGCAAGAAAATATCGGCTTGATTTAGTTATTGCCCATCAATATGTCGGTCAATTGGAAGAAACGGTCAGAGACGCCGTTTTTGGCAATGTCGGAACAATTATTTCTTTCAGGGTAGGCGCGGCTGACGCGGAAATTTTGGAAAAAGAATTTGCTCCCGTTTTTTATATCACCGACATTGTAAATCTCGGTAAATATGATATTTATCTTAAATTAATGATCGATGGTATTGCCGGCGACGCTTTTAGCGCTACTACCTTGCCTTCGCCGGAACTTTATAAAAATGAAAGCGTCAAGGAAAAAATTATTCAAGCATCGAGAGAAAGATACGCTGTTCCCAGAGAAATAGTGGAAGAAAAGATTGTTAGATGGGCAAGCATAGGAACAAAACAAGAATTGAAAAAAGTTGAATTGGAAAAACTCGAAAAGCGTAAAGTAAACTCAATAGGTAAAGCTGTTACTGAAGAAGAAAGAAAAACTTGGGACGCTAAATGTAATCGCTGCAATCAAAATATTCAAGTTCCTTTTAAACCGGATCCGGGGCGGGATACTTATTGTAAGGAATGTTTGGCGCAAGTAAGAAAAGAAATCGCGACGGCGATGAAGAAAGAAACAGAGGAAAATAATAAACCCAAACTCGTCGCTTTTGATCGGCGAGGCAGTCAAGTTGGCCAAGCTGAACAGACAATTAAATTAAGCCAGTTAAGCCGGGAAGAAGAACCGAAGACAAAAGCGATTAAAGCGGAGTTAGAAGAAGAAGTGAATGGCGGTCGGAAAATAAACGAGAGCAGGACAATAAACGACGAGATTATTAGTGATAGAATAAAAGACGATGATAGTGATAATGACATTAAAAAAGCGGTTATAATTGACGATGGGAAAAAAGAAGAAAAAGAAAATAAAAAAGAAAATCAACCGGCTCAAAAAGGGGTAGTTGGATCAGGAGAGGTGGTAAAATTTTAATTATATGAATAAGTATTTAAAACTTCTAAAAAAATATTCCTCTTCTTCGAAAGATTTTGAAATAGTGGCTGATCACAGTTTGGCGGTTCTTGAAAAAAGTTTGGGAATTATCAGAAAGAAAAAGCTTTATCAAATTGATCTGGATTTGGTAATTGCCGGCTGTTTGCTTCACGACATCGGGACTTTTAAATTTATAAAGAATTTTCATTTAAAGCAGGACGATTATATAAAGCACGGTATTATCGGCGGAGAGATTTTAAGAAAAGAGGGATTGAATAAAGTAGCTTTGATCGCCGAACGGCATACTGGAGCGGGAATTTCTAAAAAAGAAATTATTAAAAACAATTTTCCTCTCCCGAAAAAAGATTTTCTCCCGCTTACTTTAGAGCAAAAGTTGGTCTGTTACGCCGACAACTTCCATAGCAAAAGCGGGAAGAAGGATAACTTAAAAAGTGTTAGAAAAGAGATGAGAGAATACGGAGAAGAAGTCTTTAAAAGGTTTATGGAGATGGAGAAGATGTTTGAATGATTGTTAAATAAAAAAAGACCCGGAGCATTCCCAGGTCGTCAGTGTTCGCGTTAGGATATTTCAAGCCCGTGCTTTATTCGCACGAGATCGTAAACCATTTCAGCAAACCTTTTCAGGGTATGCTTCTTGGTTCCTATCTCGGTTTTTAACGGATACTTATCATAAAAAGCATCCTTTGATTTACCGAGTCTGTTCTTTTCTCCATAAGCATGAAATGGCAAGGCATTCGCGAAGTTGAACTGTTGAAGTCCAAATCTTTCTTCTATTGGACGACCAATGCACATACACACACCATCAACATCTGAATAGAAAAAATCTTTACAGGGTGTCTTTAAAGTTACAAGACAACTTTCTGTTTCTCCTCTTACTGAGAATTCTCCATCGAAAAGAGAAAAGACAAACTCCTCTATTTCCTCCTTCGTTGGAGCATCTTGTTCTTTTGTCATTTACAATTTCCTCCTATTTAAATAATACTAAAATAAGTATTAGCTGAATTTTATTATTTGTCAATATTATTAGAAATGTCTAGCAATTTGAAAAATTTCAAAAAGTTTTTTAAGGAAAAAGTAAAAAATCCTGTTTTTTTTATTCATCCTAATCCTAATTTTGGAATTGGGCTTGAAAAACTGATCAGCGATTTTCACATTATTTGTTCTCGGAAAAGCGATTTAACGGAACAGCTTTTAGATAATGGCGTTTCTGTTTTTTGTTTGAATGATAACCAAATCAACAATTCGGCAAAAATTCTAAGAGATAAAAAAACGCTGGAGTTTATTTCTCAAATTAGCAAAAAGGCGGGGGATAGCCAGCCGTTAATTATTACTTTCAAACCCAGTCCGGCGTTGGAAAAAATTTGTGAAAAAAATAATTTTAAGTATCTGGGGAATGATTGGAAATTAAATCGGGAGTTGGAAGATAAAATAAAATTCAATGAAGTCTTGGAGAAATTAAGAATTCCTTCCGCTGAAAGTGAGATAATAAATGCCGATGAAATAAATTATCAGCAATTAAAAAATAAATTTGGCGCGAATTTTATTGTTCAACTTCCTCGCGGATTTTCCGGCAGTTCCACTTTTTTAATGACCCTCGCGAAAGGCAGGGATGGGTTAGGGGGGGTCATTAAGAGGAAAATCAAAGTATCAAAATTTATTAAAGGGTCGGCGATAACTCTTAACGCCTGTTTGATAAAATCCGGATTATTAACCAGCCAACCTTTTTATCAAATTACCGGCGAAAAAAAACTTACCTCAAATCCACTGGGATCATGCGGTAATGATTTCGCGATTGATTTAAAATTAGATAAAGAAACGACAAATAAAATTTACGCCTATACGAAAAAAATAGGCGAGTATCTAAAAACCCTTAATTATAAAGGAATTTTTGGCTTGGATTTTGTGGTTGATGAAAATAATCAGGAAGTTCATTTAATTGAAATTAATCCCCGTCTCGTCGCTTCAATGCCTGTTTTTACTAAACTGCAAATTAGAAATGGCGAATTACCGTTTTTAGCGCTTCATATTTTGGAATTTTTGGGTTCTAATTACGCTGTCGGGCTAAAGTCCTTGCTACAAGATGTCGCGGATGTTCAGTATAAAAATAACTTCTCTCAACTAATTTTAAGAAACACTTTTAATAGTCCGGTAAAAATTTCTCGGAGTGTTCCTTCGGGAACGTATAAGTTGGAAAATAATAAACTTAAATTCATTAAATCAGATTATTGTTTAGAGTCGCTAAATAATCAAGATGAATTTCTAATTCAGTGCTTGTCTTCTGGAAATACGGTTAATTCCAATATTGAGTATGCTAATATTCAGATGAATGACGGAGTTGTTGGTGATAATTTTAAGTTGAGAAATAAAATTAAGATAATTTTGGATTTATTATTTAAAGAAATAAAATTAGAGAAATTGGAAGATAGAAGAAATATTCCCCTCTCTAGAGGGGCTAGGGGTGGGTTATTAAGTTAAAAGTTCATAATACTTTTAACTTAATAAACTTTGTACTTTTAACTAATCTAACACGCTCCCAACCCCCTCTCCCTGAAAAGACGAGGTACGGCAAGAGGGGAATTATCTAAAAATAGATTTATGAAATTATTTAAAAATAAAAACACTCAACATCAACCTGATTACATTCTTTTAGCCGCTGTTTTTTTGTTGGTCGTTTTCGGATTGGTTGTTCTTGCCAGCGCCAGCATTGTTGTTTCAAGAGATAATCTAAATCAAAATTATTATTATTTTTTTCACCAGCTTATTCACGGAGTTTTAATCGGTTTTATTTTTTTGGCGATTGTTCAAAAAATAGATTATCGCTTCTGGAAAAAATACACTTTTGCTTTTTTTATTGGCAGTCTTTTTTTTCTCGTCCTGGCGCTTGTTCCGGGTATTAAAGGAGATCACAGCGAAGCGAGCCGCTGGATTGTTGTGGGGGGTTTTTCTTTCCAACCGGCGGAAATTTTTAAATTAGCTTTTGTATTATATCTAGCGGCTTGGTTGGAAAAAAGAAAAAAGGAAATGAACAATTTTTCTGACGGGTTAATTCCTTTTTTGGCAATTCTGGTATTGGTGGGAATATTATTAGTGAAACAGCCGGATGTTGGCACATTAGGAGTGATTATTGCGACCGCCTTGGTTGTTTATTTTGTTGCCGGCGCTAAAATTTCTCATTTGCTGATTATTATTGCCGGAGGAGTAGCTGTCTTTTGGGGGCTGATTAAAATGGCTCCTTATCGAATGAACCGGCTGACGGTTTTTCTCCACCCGGAAACTGATCCTCAGGGAATTGGCTATCAGATCAATCAGGCTTTACTAGCCCTAGGATCTGGCGGACTTTTGGGGTTGGGGCTTGGGCACAGCCGCCAAAAATACAACTATCTTCCCGAGCCGATCGGTGATTCTGTTTTTGCTATTATTGGCGAAGAAGTCGGTTTTATCGGACTTTTAGTTTTACTTTCTCTTTTTATTATTTTTGCCTGGCGAGGTTTTAAAATCTCCCAAGAAGCACCGGATACTTTTGGCAAATTAACAGCGGTTGGCATTACCAGCTGGCTGACCTTGCAGGCGCTGATGAATATCATG
>DAOVOJ010000018.1 GCA_030629775.1 Candidatus Moraniibacteriota bacterium | reverse complement strand
TGATCTTTTGCTGTAACAACGGCTGGCTCATATCAAGCCCGTCAATCACAACCTCGCCTGAATCAGGCTCAAGAAAAGCGACAAGAATTCTAAGAAGGGTCGTCTTCCCCGCTCCATTAGGACCAAGAATACCCACAACCTCGCCCTCGTTCAATTCAAAAGAAACTCCGTCCAGGGCGGCAAGTTCTCCATATTTTTTTATAAGATTCTCAACTTTTATCATTTTGTTAATATTTATTTTTTTCAATAATATTATTCTATAATAAAATTTTATTTATGGCAAGGAAAGATTCTTGGATAATAAATCAAACCATTGACTCCCTGCTTCTTTTATGTTATTAATATATAGATACTAAATATTATTTAATCATTAATAAACATCCGCTTTCACGGAGAGCGGTTTTAATTTTTATGGAAATCAGAAACATTGCGATTATTGCTCATGTTGACCACGGCAAAACAACTTTAACTGACGCGCTGATGCGCCAGACCGGTATGGCTGATGAAGGGGTTAGTATGGACAGCGACGCGCTGGAGCAAGAACGCGGCATTACAATTTATTCCAAAAACACTTCCGTCTATTATAAAGACACGAAGATAAACATTGTTGATACTCCCGGACACGCGGATTTTGGCTCGGAAGTAGAACGAGTTTTGCGTTCAATTGACTCGGTGCTTTTAGTGGTGGACGCCCAAGAAGGGCCGATGCCGCAGACAAAATTTGTTTTAAAAAAATCGCTTGAGTTGGGATTAAAGCCTATTGTGGTAATTAATAAAATTGACAAGCAAGCCGCCAGACCCGAAGAAGTAATTGAAATGGTTTTTGAACTGTTTCTTGATCTGGGGGCAAACGACGAACAACTTGACTTTACGATCATTTACGCGATCGCCCGCAACGGAATCGCGAAAATGAAATTAGAGGAAGATTCAAAAGATCTAACCCCGATCTTAGACACTATTTTAAAATTGGTTCCGGTGGCTTCCAGCGAGGAAGCAAGCAATAAGCCGTTGCTTATACAGCCATTTAATCTCGCCTATGATAATTTTTTAGGCCGTCTGGCTATTGGCAGAATTTATGACGGAAAGATACAAACCGGATCAAAGGTGATTGTTAAGAACGCCCAAAACGAAACGAGAGAAGGGAAAATTACAAAATTATTTACATTTGAAGGACTGGACAGAAAAGAAGTTGAAGAAGCAAGCGCCGGCGACATTGTTATGATCGCCGGTTTGCCCGATATTTATATCGGGGAAACAATTTGCGAGGATGCCGGACAGAAAGCCTTGCCGGGCATCAGTATTGACGAGCCGACGATCTCCCTGAATTTTCTTGTTAACAATTCCCCTTTCGCGGGGCGGGAAGGAAAATTCGTAACCAACAGGCAGATAAAAGAAAGGCTGGAAAAAGAACTGGAAGTCAATGTCGGTTTGAAAATTGATTTTTCGTCAGCCGACCATTACAACGTTTACGGCCGAGGAGAAATGCACATCGCGATACTTTTGGAAAATATGCGCCGCGAAGGATATGAACTTCAAATTTCACAGCCGCATGTAATTATAAAAGAAAAAAATGGCGCGAAGCAGGAACCATTTGAAGAAGTGACCATCAATGTGCCGGAAGAAACATCTGGAACGGTGATCAAAAAACTTTCAAAACGCCGCGGCAATTTAATGGAAATGAAAGCGGATCGTAAAAACGTAAAAATTATTTTTGAAATACCAACGCGCGGCCTGCTTGGTTATAGAAATGAATTTGTGATAGATACCCGCGGCGAAGGAATATTATACACCAGAGTCATCGGATTTAGGCCGCATGTCGGCAACATTGAAAAACACGAAGTCGGATCAATGGTCTCTATGATCGCCGGCAAAGCTCTTGGATTTTCACTTTTTAACTTACAAGACAGAGGCGAATTGTATATTGAAGCCACTACCGAAGTTTACGAAGGGATGGTTATCGGCAATGTTTCCAAAGGCAATGACCTGGCGGTAAATCCGATCAAAGGAAAGCAATTGACAAATATGCGTTCTTCCGGAGCCGATGAGGCTATTTGCCTGACGCCGCCGGTGAAAATAACTCTTGAGCGAGGGATGAGCATTATGAACAAAGACGAGTATCTGGAAGTAACCCCGAAAAACATTCGTTTAAGAAAAAAATATTTAACTGAAAACGAAAGGGTCAAAGCGGGCAGAGCTAAATAAATATTAAGTTAAATTAAATATTAAACAGGGATGGGTTTCAAACTCATCCCTGTTTTTTTGTTTTTTAGTTTTTTAGTGCCGCTGGCTCCATAGTGGCAATAGCCCTGTGGAGCCAATAAAGACAATTCCTCCCTTGCCACACCCCGTTTTTCGGGCAGAAGTCTAAGCCTGTCTGTCACTAGGCGAATGCGTATTTTTTATCATCTCCAATTTTTCTTTTCTTGACAATGCCTTGATCCTAGCTTCTTCTCTGGAAGCTGTTGAGCGATTACGGAATTTTTTGGAATATGCCAATTCAACCGGCCTTCGCGACCTGGTATATTTCGCGCCAAGCTCAGAAGAATTATGTTCCCCTATTCTCCGCTTCAAATCAACGGTAATCCCGGTATATAAAGTCTCGTCAGCGCATTTTAGGATGTAGAGATGATACATATTGTTTATTATTGTATTTTTGCCAGAGATAGTTTTTTTATCAATTCCTCATTCGCCTATTCCCTCCAAAGGCGGACAGGCACGCGAATTAGAGAATAAGATTGTTGGTTGATTTTAATTGCTAGTTTTTCCTTTTATATAAATTAGAAAAGAATAAATATTTCATATACATATAAGACTTTATTACTTTTTTAGTCAAACCTGTATCATTTGCTAAATCACAAAAATAAGTACAGGCATCCGACAATGTCGCAAATTTGATCCAGGAATAAAGAAGCGCGCCTTTTTCGTATTTATTCTTAGCAGTAGAATTATATCCCGCAAGAAATGCATCAAATAACTCCCAATTTGGTTCTGTTCGACCGTCAGGAAAAGACCATTCAACAATTGCAAGCGCTAAATCCTTCACAACGGGACACATACAGCTCCAATCAAAATCAATTATGCCTATTACGCTATCCTTACTATTAAAAAATACATTACCCGAGCGATAATCATTATGAAGTAATCCAATTGCTTCTTTCTGATTTTTTCCAAATTTTATAGCTTCCTCTACTTGAACTATAAACTCTTTTCCTCCTTCAAAGTTTTTAATAAATGTATTTGAAACAGATATAACCCTATTAAACTCTGTGAATACATCCCTTTTTCTCGAAAATGATGGCTTAAATTTTTCCGCGACATTGCTCATTAACCCAAGTTCCCGACCTGCGTTAAATGCTTGAACTGAAGTTGGAAAATGATCTTTATCAATTAAAACATGATGTCCATTTATAAATTCAAACATGACAGCAACAGACCCATCGACAAGAGTATAAAAATCTCCCGATCTGGTTAGTAACCAGTTTGCTACAGGCAAACCGTTTTTGGAAAGATATGCCATTGCTTCATATTCAAACTTAATATCTTCAATTGGTAATCTTTTGCTAATCCTGAGAATCTTCTTGTCTTTTTTGCCAACGACAAAAACAGCATTATCCATTGACTCACGAACAGGTCTGATAGGTTCTGTTTCAATAAGATTATACTCTTTTAAAACTTTTTTTATTTCCATAACTATTATTTATTTTTTCCCTCCACAGTCCCAATCTCCTCCTCACCCAACCCATAAACCATCTCACCTGCCCCGCGGTAGGGAACAAAAATTTTCGTTCCCTACAATGCCCACATCCGCTTTTGGATTTTGTTTTTTAATTTTTTAGGGTTTGATTTTGTTTAATATGGTGTTAAGTAATATCATACTTTTGTTTACCGTTTCTTACCTATAAGTATGTTCTTTACAACTTCTGGCATATAAATCTTCCTGAAACTCAAAGAAAATTGAACGAATTTGATCTACGTCGCCGAGTGATTGTTCTGCGTTTGCAATGGCGTTATATTTCAAATTTAACAAGATTGGTAATTTTTCTTCATCAAGCTCATCAACTCCTTTTTCTTTATATTTAGATAATACAAAATCTAAAAATTCTTTCTGCTTTTCTTCTAAGTCTTCAAAAATTTTGTCTTTTGCCTTTTCAACTCTTTCTTCTCTGGAAATTGGTTTTGTCAAAAAAGAAATATATGACAATACATCAAATAAATCACTTTGCTCAGCATCAATCATTTTTTGCAATACCTCTAATTCGTCTTTCCCAAAACCAAGTTCAGCAATCTTTTCCAAGAATGCTTTTCTTGTCGTTGGATTTGACCAGATTTTGCGTAATTCATCTTCGTTTTTGAAAAATTCAGGCATAGCACCAAACATATTATCCATAAACTCCTGAATAGAAATTGGCTTGCCGTCAGCGCTCCAAAAAGAAGTTGAAATCATATGTTGAATCTCGCGTTCTTTGCCGTCGCGCAATTTGATTTTTAATTTTTTCTTAGATTCGTTTTCCGCGTCTTTGATAGTTCCTGCTCCCGCATCTTTTAACTTCTCATCGTATTTTATTTCTTTCCGCTCCTTTTCTTTGATTTCTTCTACCGGCTCGCCATCCCAGTCCGGATCAGAAAAGTGATGATAGGCATCTACAAAATCATAAATCGTAAAATATTCCTTGCCGTCAAAAAGTCTTGTTCCTCGTCCAATAATTTGCTTAAACTCAATCATAGAATTTACCGGGCGCATTAAAACAATATTTCTGATATTTCGCGCGTCTACACCGGTAGAAAGTTTTTGCGAGGTTGTGAGAATTATCGGAATTGTTTTCTCATTATCTTGAAATTCCCTCAAAAATTGCTCTCCGCGAGCGCCATCGTTCGCCGTCACACGCTGACAATAATTTGGATCTTTACTTTCCTTCATTTGATTTACCAAATCACGAACAGCCAGCGCGTGATCTTGAGTCGCGCAAAATATTATGGTCTTTTCATTTTGGTTTATTTCGTCTAACATAACACGGACTCTTTTTGCTTCGCGTTCTTTAATAACAATAATTCGATTAAAGTCCGGCTCTTCATAAATTTTACCTTCCTCCACTTCACCTTCAATAATTTGATCATCAGAAATATAGACATACTTGTCAAGAGTTGTTTGAATTCGTTTAACTTTAAATGGTGTTAAAAATCCGTCATTCACACCTTCTTTGAGCGAATAAATATAGACAGGCTCGCCAAAATATCTATAAGTATCCACATTATCTTGCCGCTTTGGCGTTGCAGTCAGACCAAGCTGAACCGCTGGAGAAAAATATTCCATAATTCCTCGCCAATTTCCTTCATCGTTTGCGCCACCGCGATGACACTCGTCAATAATAATAAAATCAAAAAAATCCGGCGGATATTCTCCAAAATACGACGTGTCATTTTCCCCACTCATAAAAGTTTGAAAAATCGTAAAATACACGCTACCACTCATCGGCACCCCGCCTTTTTTTCGAATATCCAAAGGATTAATACGAACCAGCGCGTCTTTATCAAACGCGGAAAAAGCGTTGAACGCCTGATCGGCTAAAATATTTCTGTCAGCCAAAAATAAAATTCTCGGTCGGCGAACTCCGTCTCGTTTTAAATTCCAGCGAGTTTGAAAAAGTTTCCAGGCAATTTGAAAAGCAATGAAAGTTTTTCCCGTTCCCGTCGCCATCGTCAAAAGAATTCTATCTTTTTCTTCCGCTACCGCGTTGCAGACATTATTAACGGCAATTTCTTGATAATATCTTGGCTTCTTTCCCGTTCCGCCATCTTCAAACAAAACATTATCAAATTTTTCTTTCCACTGATTTTGGTCAGAAAAAGTTTTGTTCCACAATTCATCAGGAGTTGGAAAGTTAAGAATATTCCCCTCTTGTCCGTTCTTCAGAGATATTTCATAAATCTCTTTCCCATTAGTCGCGTATGTATAATCAATCTGCAATTTTTCCGCGTACGATTTAGCTTGCGCCACACCTTCAGTCGCTTCTAATTTCTCAGACTTAGCTTCAATTACGCCGACTTTCCGATTTTTATATACCAAAATATAATCCGCAATCTCCGGCTTCCCTCGCGTTCCACCTGCTTGAATTTTCCCGTCAGTAATACGAAATTCGCGAAGAACTTTTGATTCTTCCACCTCGCCCCAGCCACTCGCCTTAAGCTTTGGGTCTATATATTCCGCCCTTGTTTCTGCTTCATTCATAAATTATCAATTAAAATAATTATTTACGGCATCCTCAAACTGCTCAATAAATATTTTCTTAAAATAAGAAATATTATTTATCTCGTAAAATAACAAACTCGCCTTTTTGTATTCTTTTACATCAACTATTCTGTAAGAAAGCGGTATAGAGTTATGCGCCAGAAGTATAGCGTTAGAAACCATCCTTGCCGTTCGCTTATTCCCATCCTCAAATACCTGAATATATGAAATTAAAATTAAAGATAAAAATACCTTTTCAAAAAAAGATTCCTTTTTATTTATTAACTCAACCATTTCTTGTAAAACTTCTTTGAGTTGAAAACTATTTCCTAACGGCTTGTATTTTGTGCCGGTAATTCCAACAATCCCATTTCTAACATTTTGCGATATGCCAAGTTCTTTTGTTAAAACTCTATGAATATATTCAATATCGGAATAATCCAGCTTTAAAAATCTTTGCCTGTTCTGGATAGCTTCATTAAAAGCGTCTTTATGATTAAGGATCATCTGCGTCTCCTCCCTGCTTTTTCCTTCTTCTTTTATATTTTCTTTTATTAAAGCCTCCGTACTTAAAAGAGAGTAGGTATTCCCCTCTATCTCCGAGGACTTCCAAGAAAATTCAATCATAATTCTCTCAAATTCTTTATTAATAAGAGTCTGACTATTATATTTTGAAAAATTCTTTATAAATTTATTATGCAAATTTTCCAACCTCTCTTTTTCTTTTTTGGTAAAGACATCTTTGTCTAGAATTTTAAAAATATCAAAATTAAAATCTTTTTTTACCTCTCTTTCTGTGTATGGAACGGAAAAATATTTTTCAACATCAACTTCCTTTAAAATTTCATGAGCTTCAGATAGAGAATAAATTGTGCTCTTCCCCAGACCTTTTTTAAATATCAGAAGTTTATCTTCTAGTTCTTTTAAATCTCTTTGCAAGGTTTTTCTGTTAATATTCGCGCTCAAAAAAGACAAAATATCAGATATTGATACTTCTTTTTTTTCTTCTACAAAAGAAGTTATTTTGTCTTGTCTTTCTTGTTTTTTATTCATATCTAAATTGTATCATTAATCGCGACATTTTTCAACACTAATTGCGACATTTTTAATATGTTTATTTATTAAAACGCTAAAAATAAGGGTTTTATTGCGACATTTTTCAACACCAATTGCGACTTAATCGTTTTTATACAAACTTTCTCGTTCTTATACTCGCTATATATAGGCAATAACGGAATTCTATATTATTATAATTCCCCACTAAACGCCCTCTTCAAAACCGATTTTTTCAACTCCTCCAAATCATCAATCCTCCGCTGATAATTTTTCTCAAGTTTTTTGGTTGACGTGGAGAGAGCGTCAAATTTGGTTACGATTTGTTTTTGGGTAATGAGGGATTTTGGGAATGGTAAAATACTTTCTTCTATAAATTCTTTTGAAACTCTTTTATGACCAACAGCCCCTGACATTCTTTTTGCTCCATCTTTTCTGAATTGACTGCATGTTAAAAAATAATACAAATAATCTGGAACTACTTCACCCTTTGAACGAAAAACAATAAATTCGCTTGACCCAAAACCTACCTTATTTTTTAAATTACGAGCAATGCCAAGCTTTCCATTCTCAAAACATGGCGTTATTTTTGCAAGCAAAACATCGTTATCAGCAAAATAAGTATAACTTCCAGAAACATCTTCTAGTTTTCTTTCTTGCTTTGCTGTTACATCTTTTTGTGATACTCCTAAATCTGCCATCGGTAAAAATGAGACTAAATCATTTTCATTTAATTTTTCTTTAGCTTCTTTTTTTTGTGGTTTAATTTCGCAAACCTCCTCTAATCTTTTCTCCTCCCACTCATCTCCCCTATTTGCAAAAACCTCCTGCAAATACGATTCAAAAAGTTCCTTAGAATTCCGCAAATTTCTCTCCGCGTTCTTCTTAGCTATTTCCATTTTACCAAACACCTCATCAAGAATCTTAACAATGCGGATTTGCTCGTGGAGAAGTGGGAGAGGAATTTCTAAATTTTCAAATTCTTCTTTGTTTAAATGAGGAATCGCAGCTCCCGTTCTTGATTTTGTAAAATTTTCTCTGTGCGTTATTAAAAAATGTAATATATATCTTGAAGCCAATAAATCTTTTGAATACTTAATAATTCCCATTGTAGAAGCCAATGCACCCTCTAATCCTGTAAACATTTCACCTGAATTCGATCCATCCATGATAATGACAATATCTTCTTTTTTTACCCAAACAGATGAAGGGCAATTTTCTGCTGCAAATTTTGGCTTTTCTGTTTTGCGAATTACTTTTGCTGTTAGATATGGTTTATTACCCCTTGATACAAAAATCTTAGGTTTTTTACCTTTTATTAAATCACAAACTTCACCGAGTTTTCTTGTTTGACAGTTAGTTTTCATTTGTTTGAATTGTTAATAATCTTTCATCAATCATTCTCAATGCTTCTTTCATACTTCTTTCAAATAAATCATCAAAAACTCTTGCATCTTTTAATAACTTCTGCGCAGAATTACTCTTTGTCCCATCCTTCTCTTTAAAAACAAGTGCAGATGTTCTAAGTGCAATATATGCTTGCTCTTGTATATTTTTTACTATTTTTAAAACATAATAAGCAGAAGAAATTCTATTTAATAAACTTGGAGATTCTATATATTTTGTTTCCTTACTAGAAATTAATGTCTCCCATAAATCTGATTTTAATGGTTGAATCGTTATTGACAATGAATTTCCTTTCATACTTTTTAGAAAAAGAGAATTGTAGGAAAAATCTAACTCTTCATAAATCAGTTGAAGAATTTCTTTTTCTCGTTTTCGTTCATCTAAATGTTTTTGATATTCTTCACGAGATTTAATAAGTCTATCAATCCATAATGCTGTTGGAATACCAGCTATCAAAGCAAGGACTGTAGCTAACATATTTCCCATTGCATTATCCCAAAAATCTTGTGAGACATTAAAAGTATGAATATAAATAAAAGGTGAAATAGAAATAACAACCAATATTATAATTAAAAATATATTCTCTATTTTTTTTGTTTGCCAATTAGTTTTCTGTGGCTGTTGAAACATAATTAATCTTTAAATAATTTTGCAATTTTAGCAAAAAGAGGTTCAAAATTTTTAAAATCCTCTTTTGGTAAATCAAAAAGTTTTTTCCAAAAATTAGATTTATTTCCTATAAAAATTTTTCTCTTTTCAGAAACTCCTGCTAATGGCTTAGTTCCTAAACAACCTAATTTTTTTAAGATATCATCTGGAAAATAAAGCTCTATTTCTAATGCAGAATTCCCAGCAGATATTTTATTTGCATGCAATTTTCTATGTTCGGGTACGGGCAATACCATCGCATAAAAATTAGAGTGATCTTTCCTTTTTCGATAAAGTCCCGTTTTTTCGTTATCTTTTATTACACTCCATCTTATTTTATTTAATCCATTGAATTGATTATATGCTGAGTCAAAATCAAATATCCCTAAAATCTTTTTTCCTTCCCATTCAGAAACATTCACCAAATCTAAAAATTTGTTCAGTTCATTTTGACAATTTTTTGAATAAACCAAAAATGGAGATTTTTCTTCAAACTGCTTTAAGAAATTATTTTCATTGCAATCTATTCCATGTCTTTTTAGAAATGCTATTTTATATATTTGTAAATATTCATCCTCAAAAAATATTAACGGCTTTTTAAATTCCTCAATTTCCTTTTTTAAAGATTCTTCATTCTGTATTTTTGATTTTAATCTTTTTGTTAAAATTTTAATAACCTCTACTTTTTTCTCCTTTTGCAATCCAGATTTATCTATAATATTTTGTTGTAATCTTACTTGTCTTGCTAAACTCTCAATAATCCGAGACTCTTGAACAATACCCAAGTCATCACAGGTTTTTTCCCATTCATTATTATTTTCATCAAACCGCGTGACTAAAGAGGTATCATTAGTCTTTTTATTTTTCCAGACCCTATAAATAGAAACATCACTTGAAATATCTTTTAGCTTTAATTCTCTTAATGCTTCATCCTTTTTAATTTGCGTTTTTAACTTTTTATTCTCCCTAATTTTCTTTTCAGCATCAGTAATTTCCCTCTTTAACGATAAAAATTCTTTCGTATGGGTGGTAATAAAAATTTGTTTTTTTCGAGAATATTTTTTTAAAAACTCGTCTCTCAATTTTCTAATATTTCTAGCTTCATAGGAATTTTCTGGCTCTTCAAATCCCCAAATAATATTCTTAGACGAATTTTTAGAAATTTCATCTAAAATTTCAGGAATAAAACGAGCCTGTACTCCATCCCCTCTATCAAATAATGAAATATCATTTTCGGTTTTAACTGACAAAGTTCTAAAAAAATCAACTAGAGTGGATGGAATATTAAAACTCGCTTCTACACCACTACTAGCTAAAAATTTTTCAAAAAGCCCCCCTGTTTCATCTTTTAATATTTGGTTAAAACCATCTGACGATTGTTTAAATTTATTTTTCTTTTTTTTATCTTCTTTTTCAAAAAGATAGTTTTGTAATTTCCCAAAAAGATAATTAAAAAAAACCCTATCTTTTATAGCAGGAACATATTCAAATTGAAAGCTGTCTATAAATTGCGTAGCTTGCGCTCCTTTTATTTTTCCTTGATAAATATATTCCCCCTTAAAATCATTTTTTTTAGAAAATGATTTTGAAATCCAGAATTTTTTTTCTAATCCTCTTTTACGTTCATAATTATTAAAATGAACTTTTATTGACACTACCACATCAGATCTTCTTAAATCTTTTAGATCTTCCTCTTCTCCACTTTTTTTTAACTTCTCAATTCTATTCTTTTCCTTTTCTTTTCTTTCTTTTATATCCTGATCAAATCTATTTGCTACGATCTTTGAAAAATCTCTATTTATATCAAATTTTACTCCACGAGATATTTCGCCATTAAAAAATAAATTTAATGCTCGTAAAACATTTGATTTGCCAGAATCATTTGATCCTGAAAAAATATTTAAATCCTGCAAATTTTCAATACGCACTTTCTCTTGATCTTTCCCTCCATCAAAAGATCTAAAGTGCTTAATCTCAATTTTTTCAATAATTTTCATATTTTTTAAAATTAAATTATTTCATTAATACTTCCCAAATTTTCTTCATCCAACTCCCTTATCTCCTCCAAAAATCTTTACTGTTTGCCAGTTAGTTTTCATATATTCATACAATATATTCTCCTGCATGCAATTTTTTTGATTCATCAGTTTTTGTTTTAAAAACATTTGTTCCTCGTCTAATATAAATATTGTCTTGAAAATGGTGAACTTCTTTTCGATTCCATGGTAAGATTATAATCAAAATTATATTGTATCCTAAAATACTTTTTTCAATAACCTTTATATACGGAGTTGGTGTTATATTATGGCGTATACTATTTTGTATAGATTGATCAAATTTTTGTCTACTTAAATTAGAGTTTTCAATCGCACCATCATCTTCTACTCCATAAAAAATAATGCCACCAAATTTTGTATTAGCAAAAGCACAGATTTCTTTAGAAATCTTTTCCATTGCCGTTCCAGCACTTTTAAATTCATAAAGTTGGTCTTCGCCCGAAGTACAAATCTGCAATATTTGCTGTTCAGATGGAACTGATAAAATAGTAATCGATGTATTAGTTTTACTTTTTGAAAACTTTTGCTTTGATTTAGTCTTAGCGATTTTTTCTGGAGACTTAAAATATGAACTGGAGAGATGTTTAAGTAGAGGCACTTTTTCGTGAATAGAAGAGTTATCTTTTTTAACTAACTTACCCTCGTCGTTTTTTTTAAAATCAATTAACTCTAAATCACGCATTTTTTGGAGATCTTGCAAAGTAACCGATAAACTTCTACCAGATTTTTTTGCAATTTCTTTCGCAGACTTTTTGCCATTTACCAAACTAAAAACAAGAACTCTTTTAGGAGCCGATTGAAAAAGTATACGAGCTCTGGCAACAAGTTCTTGAAGTTCCATACTATTTTGATTTCTTAACCTTCAACGCGGGGGCAATTCTTGAGATAGTGCTCTTATTTACAGCTAAAACTGTTGCAATATCTTTTGCTTGAACACCATTACGAATTAACCCTAAAATCAAGAGCCTTTTGATTTCTTCCAAAGGCTCTAGTTTTTCAGATTGTTTTTTTCTAGCCATATTTTTTATTTATTCTTATTATTTTTAATTCTATTTCTCGTAACATTAACACTATTAGTTGAAATATTTAAAATTTCTGCTATTTCTGTTGGTGTTAAACCAAAACGATCAAGCATTTCAACGCTTTCTTTAGTTGTTACTTCACTATTCATTGAAACTAAATTCAGTGCAATTAATGCACCTAGTTTTTTTGATATTGATTCTAATAATTTATTTGTATCCATAGTTATTTTTCTTTACGAATAGCAACTAATTCTTTATTAATATATCCCTGTGATCGACCCGTTATTTTTGATATATCCACAGGACGTATTTTCAAGTCATTTAACAAGCGGATTTGCTCTTTTAATGAGAGCCCTTCTGTAGGTAACAACCTTAATAAAAGGGCAGCGATAAGATCCATTTTTCGCCCTAATTGTTGAATAAGTTCCTTTGTGTCTTTGTCCATAATAGTGTAAGTAGTTAAATTAATAATGCGACCTAATAAACTCATTATACTCCTCATAAAATAGATGTCAAGCCCCTACTGTTAAATTACTGACTTAACAGATGATTGAAATATTATCCGATTTTATGCTAATAATTTTAGGAAATATTCAGAAATGCTAATGGTCTTATTTAAAAATCTGACCGACTTTTTTCAAGTTCCCCTTACTTTCTTGATCCAACTCCCTCATCTCCTCTAAAATCTCCCTCGGTTCCCGCAAAATCACCTCGTCATTTTTATTCGGATTTTTTACTGATAGATCAAACCCATTTGACAGGCTCAGGGTGGAAGTATCCATGCTCCAAGAATTTTCAGAATCTTTTTTATCTTTTTGCAATTCCACAAACTCCGCCAAATCTTTTTCACTCAAAGCGTTTGTCTTTCCAAGATTGCGGTCAAGATTGAGTTGATAGAACCAAACTTTTTTAGTCGGCGCTCCCTTTTCAAAAAATAAAATTACTGTTTTTACTCCGGCGCCCGTAAAAGTTCCGCCCGGTAAATCAAGCACGGTGTGTAAATTACAGCTCTCCAGCAAGAGTTTTCGCAAACTGATAGAAGCATTATCCGTATTGCTTAAAAAAGTATTTTTAATAACAATCCCCGCTCGTCCGCCAGCTTTGAGAATTTTGATAAAATGTTGAAGAAATAAAAAAGCGGTTTCTCCTGTTTTGATTGGAAAGTTCTGTTGAATTTCGCGTCCAATCCCTGCTCCAAAAGGCGGATTTGCCAAAATGACATTGTAGCGATCTTTTTCCTGAATATCATTAATGTTTTCGGCTAGCGTACTCATATGCCGAATATTTGGCGCTTCAATCCCATGCAAGATCATATTCATAATACCGATAATGTAAGCGAGGGATTTTATCTCCTTTCCGTAAAAAGTATTATTTTGCAATGTTGTCATTTGGCTTGATGAAAGCTTGGCTTGATTTTGCGTGAGATAATTATACGCTTCCACCAAAAAACCAGCGCTACCGCAAGCTCCGTCGTAAATTGTTTCGCCGATTTTCGGATCAACAACTTTGACAATCGTTCTAATCAGCGGACGCGGGGTATAATATTCCCCACCATTTCGTCCGGCGTTTCCCATTTTGGCGATTTTCGCTTCATATAAATGAGAAAGTTCATGCTTTTCTTCATATAAGCGAAAGCGCATTTTATCAACCGTATTCAAAATTTCTCTAAGCTTATACCCGCTGACAAGCTTATTTTTTAATTCACTAAAAATTTCACCGATTTTATATTCAATAGTGTTTGGATCTTCGGCTTTAAATTGTTTGAGATATGGAAACAATTTATCGTTGACAAAATCCCTCAAATCATCACCGTCAAGAGCTTTGTGATGATCAAGTTTACCATCTTCTGTTTTTGGACAAGCCCAATTATCCCACCGAAATTCGGGTTTCAAAATATATTCATACTCCTTTCCTGCCAGCTTGCTTTCGGCTTTTTTTGTTTCTTCCAAATCATCAAGATATTTCAAAAACAAAATCCACGAAGTCTGCTCCACATAATCAAGCTCAGTCCCGCACCCGGAATCAGTATGAAGAATATTATCAATATTTTTAAATGATTGTTCAAACATATTTATTTTAAATTAAATTTTTTTCCTTAAAGCTCATAAACTCATCTTTCGCCACAATTATATGGTCAACAACTTCAATCCCCAGAATCTTTCCGCCATCAACTAATCTTTTTGTGATTTCCAAATCGTCTTCTGATGGTTCGGGGTCGCCGGATGGATGATTGTGGACAAAAATAACCGATGCCGCTTTATTTTTGATCGCTTCCGCGAATACTTCGCGTGGATGAACAATACTGGCATTGAGACTGCCGATTGAAATTTCCGCGACTGACCAATTCCTGCTGTTAAGAATAATGATGTAAAAATGTTCTTTGTGATAATCTTTGAGCTTGCTTTTTATCAACTGGTATACTTTTTTGGGATTGGTAAGTTCTTTGCTTTTATAAGATGGAATATGAGTGGAAAGCCGACGGCCAATTTCAAATGTGGCTTTTATTTGGGCAGCTTTTGCCAATCCGATTCCCTTAATTAAAGACAACTCCTCAATGCTTGCCTCGGCTATTTTTTCAAGGCTTCCAAATTGCGATAGTAGTTTTTGCGCGGTAACCGCCACTGATTCGCCGGCAACGCCGCGTCCCAAAATAACCTGCAATAATTCTTGAGCCGAAAGCGCTTGTTCGCCAAGCTTAACCAACCGCTCGCGCGGTCTCTCTTCCTTAGGCAAGTCGTGAATAGTAAATGATTTGCTCATAAATTTATTTTATTTAAGACTTCCTTGCTTTATGTTATTTCGATGGATCCGCCGACTGGCGGAGGCTGAGAGATCTGTAAACTGGATAAATTTCACTTAAATCTACATTATTCTGGCATAGTATAGTTCTTAGATTTCTCACCCTAACGGGTTCGAAATGGGTATAAAGGTAGGTAACTTGTTGGTAAAAACACCGGTTCTTTGTTAAGATAACAGTAAAGTAGGATCTAATATTAAACTAGTTCAATATTATGAAAAAAAACATGTCCTAAATGTGGTTCTTTACAAGTTATCTTTTATGGTAAAACTTCTTGCGGTTATCAAAGGTTTAAGTGTAAATTATGCAATCACACTTACACTTT
>DAOVOJ010000038.1 GCA_030629775.1 Candidatus Moraniibacteriota bacterium | reverse complement strand
GATCGTAGAGACGAGGCACTGCCTCGTCTCGAACATGACAAACACAGCAGGCGTCGCATATTGCCAGACGAGGCAGTGCCTCGTCTCTACGGTGGGGAACATCCGCAAATGTCGAAAATATCGCCCGAACCAAAATCATTATCAGTTATTATTGGATCGTTTAAATCAATTGTAACAAAAACAATTCATCAAAAATTTCCAAATATTAATTTCGCTTGGCAGTCGCGGTTTTATGATCGCATTATCAGAAACGATGAGGAATTGGACAGAGTCAGAAAATACATTTTTGACAATGTTTTAAAATGGGAGTTTGACAGAAATAATCCTGAGAATGTTGATATACACACCCCGTAGAGACGAGGCGCTGCCTCGTCTCAAACATGACAAACACGCTAAGTGTTATATATCGCTAGACGAGGCGCTGCCTCGTCTCTACGACGCGGGATGAATGTGTTTATCCGAACGCGATCGCCGAGACGCGATAAATCGCCGTCTCTACGGGGTTGACATTGTCTTTTGGTTTTGTATAATGAAATTAAGATTAATAATAAATAAAAATATGCTTGACAACAGAATGACAAATAACAACAAAGTAGAAGTAAAAGTATTATTGCGGGAAGTGAAGCTTCTTCGTTCCGCTGTTATTGGCTGGGTGGGAAAAGATTCAGAAGGGTTGTATAATTCAAAATTCGTTAAACAGGTTTTGAAAAATTGCCAAGAAAAAGACGAATATTCCTTTAAAGACAAAAAATCTTTTCTTAAATCTTTGAATTTGAAAGCATGATGGACATTGTTTACGGTAAAGCGTTTTTAAAATCGGCGAAGAAATTGCCCGTTCAACAGCAAAGAAAATTAGCCGACTTGCTTGAACTTTTGCACAAAAATCCTTTTCACTCCCTTTTGCATACCAAGCAATTATCAGGCGAGCTAGTAGGATTTTATTCTTTCAGAATAGCCCGAGAATGGAGGGTTATTTTTCAATTTGTAAATATTTATAAAGTGAAGCTTGTCATTGTTGGCCATCGCAAAGATATTTATAGGAAAGTGAAATAAATAAACGAACGAAAATTTTTATTTTCTGCTATCGCCAATCAAAAAACACCCCCGACCAATCGGGGGTGTTTTGTTTCCGTACATCTCACGCAAACACAAACGCACCTCGTAGAGACGGCGATTCATCGCGTCTCATCGATCGCGTTTCAATGTGGCAAACACATCAACCCCGCGTGGCGGAGACGCGATAAATCGGCGTCTCTACGGAGAGGTTGACATTGTCTTTTGGTTTTGTATAATGAGGCTAGAAAGGTAACTTTTATGGAAAAAATAAATACTGAAAAAATAGTTGGATACTGGAAAGCGACAGCGGAACGCGACTACGAAACAATGTTTGGGCTGTTTGAAATCAAACGCTATCCGGAAAGTTTATTTTTTGGCCATATTGTTCTGGAAAAAATTTTGAAAGGACTAGTTGTTCAAGAAACCAAAAAACAAGCTCCGTACATTCATGATTTAACAAGACTGTCGGAGTTGGCAAAGTGTGATTTAGCGGAAGAAGAAAGCAAGATTTTGGATTCTGTTAATAAATTTAACTTAAGGTGCCGTTATCCTGATTATAAATTAAAATTTTATAATCTTTGTGATTTGAAATATGCCAAAGAAAATTTGAACGAAATTAAAAAATTATATAAAAAATTATGCCAAGAATTGAAACGAAAAATGAAATAAAACAAATAGTAAAAAAATATGCTCAAGAGTTGAAGAAAAATAATTTTTCTTTTGAGAGTATTTATTTGTTTGGTTCTTATATAAAAGGCAAACCAACTAGATGGAGCGATATTGATGTGGCTGTTGTTTCTGACAGATTTAAAAATGATTGGGATAAAAATGAAGATCTGCTTTGGCATTTAAGAAGGAAAGTGGACACAAAAATTGAGCCGCATGGTTTTTCAATAAAAGATTTTCAGGATATTAGCGATCCGATGGTTTATGAAATTAAAAAAACCGGTATTAAGGTAGCTTAACATTCTATTGGTATCATCCAA
The DNA here is from genome assembly GCA_030629775.1 of Candidatus Moraniibacteriota bacterium. Classification (GTDB taxonomy): domain Bacteria; phylum Patescibacteriota; class Minisyncoccia; order JAHIHE01; family DAOVOJ01; genus DAOVOJ01. The sequence goes on along the minus strand of DAOVOJ010000038.1, from coordinate 6,087 downwards.
AACACCCCCGAGAAATCAGGGGTGTTTTTGTATCCGTATATCTCACGCAAACACAAACGCACCTCGTAGAGACGGCGATTCATCGCGTCTCTTTCTAAAAAACCTCCCCCTACCCCCTTCCTGAACTGAATTCAGGACAGGCTCTTCGCAGGGAAAGGAATTAAGAACCTCTTTTTAAAAAATCCCCCTTAGTCCCCTTTTACAAAGGGGGAAAATTCTTGACAGCATTCCATAATAGTATATACTAAAATGGAGTTATATCCATAATAGTAAAATAATTATGAAACAGCGAAGTGCCTTTAAAGGCATTCTAAATCAAAAAAACGCTAAAAAAATTTCCATTATTCTCGGTCCGCGGCAAGTCGGGAAAACTACCATTCTAAAAGAACTGCATAGAAAATTAGGCGGAGTGTTTTTGGATGTTGATATTTTTAGCGACTATGAGAAAGTTTCCACCTACGAGAAGTTTATAAACTTCATTCAGCTTAAAGGTTATAAAAAAAATCAGAGAGAGTTTTTCTATGTATATTTAGATGAATTTCAAAGATACGCCGATTTAACGATGATAATGAAAAATGTTTACGATCATCACGATAACATAAAAATTTACGCTTCTGGATCGTCCTCATTATTAATTAAAAGCGCTATCCAAGAAAGCCTGGCGGGAAGAAAGCAAATTACTTATCTATACCCTTTATCATTTAAAGAATTCTTATTTTTCAAAGAAAGAAATGATTTGTTAGAAGAAATTGAAAATATAAAAAAAATTGAAAGAGGGGAATATTATAAACTTATTCCGGAAGTTTTTAAATATCTCAATGAATTTTTAATATTCGGCGGATATCCTGAAGTGGTATTAGCTGAGACAAATAAAGAAAAAACGGAAGCGCTAAGAAACATTTTTGACTTATACATAAAAAAAGATTTGGTAAATTTTTTACGGCCGGCTATGATTGACAGCGCTTATTCGCTTATTAAACAACTGGCGATCAATAATGGATCAATGGTAAATTACAGCAACTATGGAATGAAAGCGGGCATTGACACTAAAACAGTTAAGAGTTATATCCAACTTTTAAAAGAAACATTTTTAGTGGTTCAATTATCTCCTTATTTCGTTAATAAAAATAAAGAAATTACCAAAACTCCCAAGATATATTTTTTAGATAACGGAGTGAGAAATTATTTTTTCAATAATTTTAATGAGATGGAATTGAGAAATGACGCGGGAACTTTATTTGAAAGCTTCTATATTTCTGAAATTATTAAAAGCGGGGAAAGTACTGATAATATTAAATATTACAGAACAAAAATCGGCGATGAGGTTGATATTATTTTAGACAGAGTCTCTGAAATTATTCCGATAGAAATAAAGTGTAAAAAAATTCTCAAAGAATCTGACGCGAGAGGGCTGAAAAAATTTATGAAAAAATACAAAGTGTCCGCGGGATATTTAGTAAGTCTGGGAGAAATAGATAAGAAATCTCAGATAAAAAAGATAGATTGTTTTAGTTATTTTTCTTAACAGCGTAAAATTAGAAGCGCGTATCAGGTACAGAATTACTAACCCCAAGGTTAATAAATGTGAAGCTATATAAAATGCTTTATTTGACGCTTTTGAAAATTTTGATAATAAGTCCCTCGCTGGCTCCATAGTCCTTTTAGGGCTGTGGAGCCAGCGGATTTTTAAAAGACAAAGACAACGCCTGGAAATATTATATTGAATTCCAGAAAGCGGGAGGAGAGAATATTGAAATATTAAAGAAGTTAGAAAAAATGTGGAAATCCAAAACACCCCCGACCAATCGGGGGTGTTTTTGTTTTTTCATCGCGTTTCTATTTTCCCACGGCGGAAAGCAGGGCCATTGTTCGGGCGCGCTTGATCGCTTGGGACAGTTGTCTTTGATGTTTGGCGCAGGCGCCGGTTCTTTTCGGCGGAAAGATCTTTGCCCGCGGGCTGATAAATCTTTTTAGAGTCTGAACATCTTTGTAGTCCACATCTCTTTTTTCAGCGCAAAAAAGGCATTGTTTTTGTTGAGGCGATGATGGTCGTTGTTGTTTTTTAAACATAGAATAGTTCTAAAATGGGATATCTTCAATTTTGATCTCTTCTTCGCTTTCAGGATTTTGTCCTTGAGAAGGGTTGCCGGAAAAAGGTTCCGGCTGGCTGCTTTGATCACTGGCGGAAGGAGAGTTCGGTTGTTCTTCAGGGGTTGGAACCGGAGCGCCGCCGCCACTTCCCTGAGCTCGGGGACCCATCTGCATATTTTCGGCGATAATGTCGGTTTTAAATCGTTTAACTCCGTCCTGTCCTTCCCATGAGTGGGTTTCAAGACGGCCTTCAATTAAAACCAGCATCCCCTTGGTAAGATATTGTCCGCAAATGTCGGCCAGCTTTCCCCAAGCGACAACATTGTGGAACTCCACTTTATCCTGTTTTTCTCCGGTGGCGTTGGTCCAATGGCGATTGGTTGCCACTCCGAAAGAGGTTACCGACTGTCCGCCGGGGGTGGTTCTTTTCTCCGGATCAGCCGTTACTCGGCCGACGACAATAGCTTTGTTAAAATTCATAGAGTTTATTATACTGATAAAAATTTGTAAAATATAAATTTGTTTTTTTAAAACTTAACTTATAAGATTTGCGCGTTTAGATTTGTCGTCCTGAGCGAATGAAGCGCGTATTTCAAGTTCTAAGTTCCAAGTTCCAAGTTTTTATATTATTGTCTCGTCTAAAATTTTATCCAGCTTTTTCTCCAGATCATCCAGTTTAATTTTTTTGCCGGCCGGTTTTTTCTTTTTAACTTCTGTCGCTTCTTTGATTTCTTTTTCTTTTTTAATTTCTTTAACCTCTTTTACTTCCGGCGTTTTTTCTTCCTCTTTAATTTCTTTAATTTCCTCTATTTTTCTTTCTTCAACCTTTCCCGGTTTTTCCGCGCGTTTGGCTTCAGGCGCTTTAGGCGTGATAGTTCGAGGTGTGGCAGGTGAGACGCGATGAATCGGCGTCTCTACCGGTTTGCCTTCTTTCTCCGTTTTTTTTCTGGCCGTTAACTGGCTTAAATGCTTTATTTGGTCTTGGTTCATCGGTTCAGCGTGGGTGATCAAATGTCTGAGGACATTTTTAACAAGCTTGATCTTTTTATCAAACTCAGCTATTTTATCCGCTTCAATGCTAAAATTACTCAGCGCGTAATAGCCGTTCTTATTTTTATCAACCGGATAAGCGAGCCGCTTTTTAGTAACAGGCAGATTGGCTAAGCTCTGCTGTTCCGCTTCGTTTCTGTCCTGAGCGTTTGTTCTTAAAAAAGGATGATTTTCAGGCGTTTTAAGAATTTCTCCCTTTAGATCCGAGACTATTTTATTGACCTCGTCAAAAACCTCCTTGACTTCCGGAGGAGTGATATTTGGCGAAATAATATAAAGTAATTCGTAATTTTTCATATTTTGTTTATGGATAAACTGACAATAAAAATATCCTAACATAGATATAACAGTTTGGCAAGCAGTCACTGTCATTCTGAGCGACGATAGGAGTCGAAGAATCTCGCACTTTCACACTGTCATTCTGAGCGACGATAGGAGCCGAAGAATCTCGTGGCATAAGAAGGGAGTCGTTATATAAAACTTTGTAATACTAACACGGGATCCTTCGACTCGTCCCTCGCTCAGGATGACATTTGAAAACAGACGGGATCCTTCGACTTGTGCCTCGCTCAGGATGACATTTGAAAACAGACGGGATCCTTCGACTCGTCCCTCGCTCAGGATGACAGAAGCATATATTATGCTAACATTTTTTCCCAATTTCCCCCCATTTTAATATCCACCACGATCGGCGTTTTTATTTTTTCAGTATCCGCGTCCTCCATAATTTTTTTAATTTTCTCGGCGATTTTTTCTATACCGTTGCTTTTAATTGAGAAAAGAAGTTCGTCGTGGACTTGAAGCAGTAGGGATAAATTCTGTCGGGACAGGTCGCCATTCGTTTCCGTAATAAATTTATCTATTTTGATCATCGCGATTTTAATAATGTCGGACGCGGTTCCCTGGATGGGCATATTGATCGCCATTCGCTCGGCGGCGTTTTTGACGATAGCATTGGGAGAATTGAGTTCCGGCAAGTACCGCCGCCGCCCCCATAAAGTTTCAGCGTAGCCTTTTTCCTTGGCGTCAAGTTTGCTTTGCTCAATGTAGCGGGCTATTTCCGAGAACTTTTTCATATAGTTTTCAATAAATTCCTTGGCTTGATCGCGGCTGATGCCTGCCGATCGGGCAAAGCCGAAAACGCTCATTCCATAAATTACGCCAAAGTTCAGGGCCTTGGCGGACCTCCGCATTTCGGGAGTCACTTTTTCAAGAGCGATCTGATTTATTTCCGCCGCGGTCGCCCGATGAATGTCGCCTCCTTCTAAAAATATTTCTTTCATCTTTTTATCATCGGCGATCGAAGCGACGATGCGAAGTTCCAGCTGGGAGTAATCCGCCGAAAGCAGCTGGCGGCCTTCTTCCGCGATAAAAGCTTGCCTGATCCTTCGGCCCGCTTCCGTTTTAACGGGAATATTTTGAAGGTTGGGATTTGAAGAGGAAAGGCGGCCGGTGGCGGTAACGATCTGGTGAAAAGTGGTGTGCAGGCGATCGGTTTTTGGGTTGACCAGTTTCGGCAAAGCGTCCAGATAGGTGGATTTCAACTTGGTGAATTCGCGGTATTCTGAAATGAGCTTGATGATCTTGTGTTCATTGATCAGTTTTTCCAATTCGGGGGCGGCGGTTGAATAGCCGGTTTGAGTTTTTTTAATATCGGCGGTCGGCAGTTTCATTTTTTCAAAAAGCGTTTTTGCCAGCTGCTGGGAAGATTTAATGTTAAAAATCTCGCCGGAAATCCGGTAAATTTTTTCTTCCAGCTCTTTGATTTTCTTCGCCATTTCTCCGGACATATTTTTAAGAGCCTCCGTGTCCAGTTTGATGCCGTTCATTTCCATCTTTACCAATATTTTTATCAGCGGCATTTCAATGTCGTAAAACAGCTCGCTCGTTTTTGTTTTTTCCAATTCCTTTTTGAGATGCTCGGCCAGTTCCGAGAGATGGCTTAATTTAGCGATCGCGCTGACATTTTTAAGATTTTCTTCATATTCTTTTTCGTGGATAATTTGTTCTTCGCTTTCGTGATGGCCGAGGCAGTCAAAAATTATTTTATCAAGGCCGTAGTCTCTTTTTCCGGGGTCAAGCAGATAGGCGGCCAGCTGGCAGTCAAATTCTATTCCCTTAAGATTGATATTGTGGTTCGCCAAAACCTCGGCGTCTTCTTTGAAATTAAATCCGATCTTTTTATAATTCTCATCCTCAAGAATCGGTTTTATTTTTTCCACAGTAGAGACGAGGCAATGTCTCGTCTCTACATCAAACAAGCTGACTTTTTCAGTTTTCATTTTCTCTGTCGGCAAATAATACACCACTCCCTTTTCCCAGCTAAAGACCGTTCCCTCTAATTTTTTTTCCGTTATTCCGCCATCGCCGGATTTTGTTTTGAAAATAAATTTTTTCTGTTTCCTGATCTCCCCAAAAAACTTATCTAATTTTTTATTAGTGTCTAAAACGATACAGCTAATTGTTTTTTTATTCGTATTAAAACCTCCCCCTACCCCCTTCCCCAATCGAGTTGAGGACAGGCTCTTCGCAAGGAGGGGATTTCCCAATTTCCCAATTTCCAATTTCTTATGATTTGCTTCCTCAACTCTTTTTATCAAACTATAAAATTCCAGTTCTCTGAATAATCCGATCAATTCAGATTTGTCATAGTCTCCCCAGACGCATTTTTCCGGATCCAATTTTATGTCCATATCGCGTTTTATGGTCGCCAGTTTTTTGCTCATTAACGCCTGCTCTTTTTGCGCGATCAATTTTTCTTTTATTCTTGGTTTGATCAGCTCGCCGGTTTTATTTTCTTCGATCGCTTTGTATAAATTTTCCATTGAGCCAAAATTTTTCAAAAGTTCCGTCGCGCCTTTTTCGCCGATGCCCGCTACGCCGGGAATGTTATCCGACGGATCGCCGCGAAGCCCCTTGAAGTCTATAATTTGTTTCGGCTCTAGT
>DAOVOJ010000004.1 GCA_030629775.1 Candidatus Moraniibacteriota bacterium | reverse complement strand
GCTGAGATTAATCAACGCGGGTTACCCCATTCGGAAATCCCCGGATCATACCCTACTGAGCGGGTCCCCGAGGCTTATCGCAGCCATGTCGCGTCCTTCATCGTTTCTTTATGTCTAGGCATCCACCATACACCCTTACGAGTTTATATTAGCATAAAATTGACTAGCAATTAATAATTGCTATATTGTTTTTTGGTGATTACGGTAATGATTGTTTTACCTACTTATTATTTATTCAATTGTTAAAGAGCAATTCGTATAACGTATAATGTATAACATATAACTATATAAAAATATAATGTTACATGTTACACATTTCGCGCTACATGATAAATAAATGACAAACAAAATACCGCTTTTTGGAAAGCGGTATTTTAAAGTTTTTAACAAACCCTAAAATTCCTATTCCCGTCGTTTTCTTTGATAAGAGTAGATTGTCTCTATTTTTCTCATTTAGATTTTGCTATTTTTATTTTATTTATCCAACTGCTTTTCAGTGTAACACAACCTTTTAAGCTGTCAAGCATATAAATTATTCCCTTCTCGAGAGGGGTTAGGGGTGGGCAATTATTTCTTTCTTGAGAGTGGTTAGGGGTGTGTTTTGTAAATCCTCAATTTCCAATTCTCAATTTTCAACGAATAATCAATTTTCAATTTCCAAACATTTAGATTATTGGAAATTTAGTCATTGAGAATTGATTGAAAATTAGAAATTGAAAATTGAAAATTATCTTTAAATAATATACCCCTAACCCCCTCTTAAGAAAAGATTTACAAAAAAACTATTCTCTTCCCGATACCTTCTTTTTTATCTCATCCAAAATTTCTCTCGCTAATCCTTGTCCTCCTAAGCCAAAAGCTAATCCTCCGGCAAGAGCTAGCATTAACGATAATCCGCCGGCGAAAATTTGAAGCACTGAAGTTTTGAATCCCAGTTGTTCCAATGCTACTAAAACAGCGATAATAATTATTGTCCATTTAGCCATCACCGCCAAAAGATTGTAGACTTTAATGTTTGCCGCTTTTGCCGTTCCTTTAATTGCTTCATAAACAAATTGAGCGACCGTCAGGGCAACTGCTAAAATAGCCAGGGCTCCGATGAGATTAGGAATGTAACCGAGAATCTCGCTTAGGAAATCTGAAACTTGTTTTAAGGCTAGCATATCAACCGCGATCATCAAGGCAAACAAAATCACAAACCATTTTACCATCCACTCAATTAAACCGCCGAAAGAAAATTTAACATTTCCTTTGCTTAAAAATTTTTTCAATCCGGCCGCCTCCAGAGCTTTATCAATTTTTATTTTATTACATAATTTTTTGGCGACTTTGCCAAATTCAACTCCGAAAATTCCGCCAAGAATTAAAATAATTAAAGCAGCGATCATTCCTTGTGAAAATAGAGAACTAAAAAAATCCACCATTGCGTTTAGCATCAGAAAATAATAATCAGTCATTAAAAGATATTGCATTTCTTTCACCCCCTTTCGTTTTAATGTTAATTTTTATTTTTGCTTTTTTATGTCTCTATTATCCGTCTAAGATTGATTTGTGTCAAGCAAAATCATTTAAACATTTAAACATACTAACATTTAAACAAATTTTGGATGTTGGTTCCATGGTCCCCCCGTATCGCAGTACGGGGCAGGCTCCGGGCTGTGGAATCCTTAATGCAGAATGTTTACAATAAAGTTTCGCATTCTGGTTCCACGGGGTTGTTGCTACTATGGAACCAACACTTTTATTGGTGGACCGGACAGGACTTGAACCCGCCACCTCCTCGGTGCAAACGAGGCGCTCTACCAGATGAGCTACCGGCCCTTTTAGTATTAAGTATCAAGTAGTTAGTATTAAGCGTTTATGATACTATTTTATTATATTGAAATTTACGATTTTGGCAAGAGCAAGCGTCATAATAACCGTCATCCTGAGCGAGGAACGAGCCGAAGGATTTCCGTACGATAATTCTAAGAGCTGTCAGGAAGGGATCCTTCGGCTCCACTTCGCTATCGCTCTGTTCCGCTCAGGATGACGGCTATAATTTTCTAATATCCGTTTCGCTCTCCACATCCTCAACCAAAAACCCCTTCTTCTTAATAACCTCTCTCAATTCATCCGCTCTTTTCCAATTTTTATTTTCCCTCGCCTCTTCTCTTTCTTTGATTAATATTTGAATTTCATCGGGAATTATTAATTTCTCTTTTTTTACTTGACTCAAGCCCAATCCTAAAATACGATCAAATTTTAAAAGCAGCGCTTTCTTGTTTTGATAACTCATCTCTTTTGACTTAATCATTTCCCAAACAATCGCCAACGCGCGCGGCGTGTCCAGATCATTATTGATCGCTTCTAAAAATAAACTTTCATATTTACTCTCCACCTCTATTTCTAATTCGTGATTCGTGATTCGTGATTCGTCCGATTTCATAAACTCACACAGCCTCTCCAACGCATTCTGGCTTGCCTCTAAACTCTGCCATGTAAAATTTAATGTGGAATGGTAATGGGCGCCTAAGCATAAATATCGCAAAGCGAGCGGGTTAAAATTTTTCTCTTCTATATCTTTAAGAGTAAAGAAATTCCCTTTTGACTTTGCCATCTTTTCTTCGTTTACTAAAAGATGTTCTGAGTGAAACCAGTATTTTACGAATGGAACTTTGCCGCTCGCCGTCTGGCTTTGGGCGATTTCGTTGGAGTGGTGGGGAAAAATTAAATCCACTCCCCCGCTATGGATGTCAAATTGGTCACCTAGCTTATCGGCGCCGATAGCAGAGCATTCAATGTGCCAGCCCGGCTTGCCTTTCGGAAAATTTTCATTCTCCCAAAAAATGTTGCTGTCGTTTTCTTTCCATTCTCGCCACAATGCAAAATCGCCAATATTTTCTTTTTCATATTCGTCGGCGTTGACAGTTGCGCCAAATTTCATTCCTTTCATAAAATTCTCTCCTACTAATTTGCCATAGTCCCGATATTTCTCTTGATATTTTTTAATGTCAAAATAAATTGAGCCGTCTTTTTCGTAACCAAACCCTAAATCAACAATTTTCTTGATCATTTTTTTTATCTCTTCAATCTTGTCAGTCGCTCTGACAAAGTCAGGCTTTTCAATATTTAATTTTGCTAGATCGCTTTTAAAAATGTTAATATATTTCTGAGTGTATTTTTTCAGGTCATTATTATCAGCCGCTTTAGTATAATTTTCCGTTACGCCTTTAATGGTTTTATCATCAATGTCCGTAAAATTCATCACCCAGTTTATTTTGTAGCCGTTATATTTTAGCGTCTTCTGTAAAAGGTCCGCCGCCAAATAAGAACGCAGATTGCCAATGTGGGCGTGGTTATAAACCGTCGGTCCGCAAGAATACATCCCGACTTTATTTTTATTAATGGGGATAAATTTTTCTTTTTTCTTGGTGAGAGTGTTATAAAGTTTGAGAGGCATAAGTTTTTTGTTTAAGTGTTTTAAATCACGAAATAAACTTTAGCTGTCATCCTGAGCGGAACGAAGCGATAGCGGAGTGGAGTCGAAGGATCCCTTTCTGACAGCTCTTAGAATTATCGCACGGGAATCCTTCGATTCCTATCGTCGCTCAGGATGACAGACTCAAACGCGTAAGTCCTATTACAATTATAATTTAGCTTGTTTTCCCGTTTTTGGCAAGAAAAATCGCCAATAACAAATAATAAATTCCAAAAACCCAAGCCGGGAAATTTTTAATCGTGATCGCTGACCAAGAAAATCCGGCGAGGTATTCAATGATTTTCATTTGATAAGTTACCGCCAGCCAAATTGGCCAGGAAATAATTTGTCCGAAGAAAAGAGAAACACTACTGATAAGCATAACTAAGAAACTGCCTAAAATAACTGCCGGCACGAGCGGCAAAATTAAAACATTAGCTAAAATTGAACTTAAAGATAAACTTTCAAAACTGTTGATCAAAATCGGCAAGGTAGCGATTTGGGCTGAGAGAGTAATTAAAATTATGCTTCTTATAAAACGATATATTACTAGATCGTTTTTTATAATTTTCTCGGAATATTTTTCTAAAACAGGAAAAAGATAAACAATTCCTAAAACTGCCGCGAAGGAAAGCTGGAAGCCGACATTATGCCATAGCAAATTAGGATTTATTAGAAGCATTGCCGCCGCGGCAAAAACAATCGCGTTAAGAGAATTGTTGAGTCGCCCGACTTTGATCGCCAGCAAAACCATTCCGCCCATTACCGCCGCTCTAATCGCCGAAGGTGGCAAGCCGATCATAATTACAAAAAAAGCTATCAGCAGAACGGCAAGATAAAACGCGCGATTGCGATTTATTCCCACTGCCAGCAAAAGATACATCAACATTATGGTAATAATGGTAATATGCAAGCCGGAAATAGCAACAATGTGCCGCGTGCCGGTAAGGTTGAAATTTTCTAAAACCTCTTGAGAAATTTCAGTTTTATTTCCCAAAACCATAGCGTTAATTATTAACGCTTGAGACTGAGGATAAATTGATTTATTCAGATCTATTAAATTTTTTTTGAAAGACAAAATTTGGGCGTAATATTTTTTTTGTAGAGGCGGGTCGCGACCTGCCTCTACAGCACCTATAAATTCTATTTTAGGATAATATGAAAGGTAATAAATACCCTGAGAAAATAAATAATTTTGATAATCAAATCCATCAAAACTTTCCGGGATTTTCAGTTTGGTTGAAATTTTCAAAACGTCGCCATAGCGATATTCCGGATATTTGTCAGCGTAAATTAATATTTTGTCTGCCGTAGAGACGAGACAGTGTCTTGTTTCTACGGACCCTATATTATGAATATTTCCCAAAATTAACTTTTGTTTGCCGTTTTTAATCTCCGGCTCTTTGCCAATCGTTCCCCCTAAAACCATTTTCTGATTCGCGCATTTCATTATTTCTGATAATTTTTCCTGGCTGATCGCTACGCTTTGCGCTCTAAACAATCCGCTCAAAATAAATAACAGGCAAAAAAAGATTGCCATTGTTTTTCTATCTTTTTTAAAAATATAAGCCGCCGCTATCACCCAGCTCATCAGCAGTAATAATATCCATTGGTCAATATTTAAAAAGCCGCTTAAAAAAATTCCTGCGATGAACGAGAGGCAGGATAGTAAAAATATCTTTGATTTAGGCATAAGAATCAAGAATTACAAATCACGAATTAAGAATAAGAAATTCTTAATTCGTGATTCGTGATTCATTTTCTCTTGTCAAAAGTAAAAAAATAAGTTAAATTACAATTGTTATCGACATTAATAACATAATCTAAAATCATGCTTTCCATTAGCGATCTAAAAAAGGGAACGACTATTCAAATTGACAATGAACCTTATGAGATTTTGGAAACCCAGCACAGTAAAATGGGGCGGGGCGGGGCAGTTTTGCGGACGAAAATTAGAAATTTGATTACCGGCGGCGTTCTTGATAAAACATACAAAAGTGGCGATAAATTTGAAGAGGCGGAGCTTGAGGAATTAAAAGCCCAATTTCTTTATAAAGAAGGGGAAGATTTTTATTTTATGGATCAAGAATCTTACGAACAGTTTAGTCTGAACGAGAGCCAGCTTGGTGGTAAAGCTGATTATTTGGTAGAAGAAATTATCGTCAAAATTAAAAAGTATCGCGGCAATCCAATTAGCATTATTCTGCCACCGGAGGTAAAATTAAAAGTTATTAGCGCTCCGCCGGGAATCAAAGGTAACACCGTTGACGGTGGATCAAAAATAGTTACTCTTGAAACCGGTTTGAAAATCTCCGTGCCTTTGCATATTAAAGAAGAAGATGTTTTGAAAATTAAAACCGAGACGGGAAGGTATGACGGGAAAGAGTAGTTGGATCTCTTTCAAATAATATTACCATTTTGCAAAATCTCTTTTATTTTATATAGAGGAGATTTTTTGATTGAGAAATTAGGAAATTAGAATGCTATTTTTTAAAGCTTACGTGTTTGAGCTTGTCATCCTGAGCGACGATAGGAGTCGAAGGATCTGTAAAAGAGTAAAGTGTTGTGTTTCAATATATCTTTACAAAACACAAGTATATTCCCCTTACAGATTCCTCCACTCCGTTCTCTCTTCGGCTATCGCCGCAGGGTCACTTCGGTCGGAATAACAGTAAACGCGTAATTTCTATTTTACTATAATTGAAAATTCAATACTTAACTTCCTAGTTTCTAACTTCCAACATTTTTTCTTTATTTCTCTCCCCTTTCAAAATACTAATTTTACTTTTGCTAATTCCTAATTCATTCGCCAATAATTTTATCAATTCTTTATTAGCTTTCCCTTTTATCGGCACAGCGGTTAAATAAACTTTTATCGTTGGCAGATTTTCATCATCGCCAAAATCAAACTTAGTTTGCTTTAATTGTTCCTGTTCCAAGCCGACAATTTCATTCCGCGAAGAGCGGGTAATGACTTTGCATTTGAATTTCATAATGCGTTCACTTAGTATTTTTTAACCTCCCCCTGCCCCCTCCTTCGCAAGGAGGGGAAAATTTAACCCAAAATAACTACTTTTTTACAATGTGGTTTTAATAAGTCCGCCATTTTTTTTAACTCATCATCGGAATAAGGTTTTATTTTCTGAAAAGCGGGATCTAAAGTTTTATCCGGTCTAAACTGTTGAAGAGTATAGCGGCTGGCATTTTTTAGAGCGTCGGGATGAATTTTCTTTAACCATTCAATCATTTTTATAATATCATTTTTATCAACTACTGTTGGCGCTACTGTTGTTCGCCATTCATATTCAACTTTACTTAAAACAATAAGCTCAATACTTTTTTCTAATTTTTTTTGTAGAGAACGAAGATTTTCGTTTCCTATATTTTCTATATTTTTTTTACCGCCAATCACCATTTTATATTTCTCCGGCGCGGTTTTAATATCCATCGCCCAATAGTCAACAAGCTTATTTTCTAGTAAATTTTTTATTACCAAAGGGTAGGAGCCGTTGGTGTCAATCTTGATTAGAAATCCCATTTTTCGGATTTTCTTTATAAATTTTGTTAAACCAGGTTGTAGGGTCGGTTCTCCTCCTGTAATGCAAATTCCGTCTAGATCCCCTTTTCTGGAACTCAAAAACTTTAGAACTTCTTTTTCTGATAATTTATTTTGATAGTTATTTTTATCATAAATCACAAGTTCCGCGTTATGACAAAATGGGCATCTGAAATTACAACCCGCTAAAAAAACAACCGCCGCAATTTTGCCAGGGTAGTCTATTAAAGTGAATTTTTGGAGACCGCCGATAAACATAAAACTTGGAACTTGGAACATTTATTTTCTACTTGTCATCCCAGATTGAGATATAAAAGCGTTTAATAACAACTGAGTATCAAGGTGTCCAACACCTTAATACAAGTTGTAATTTATAGCTTGTGTTTATATAAAAAGAAATACATTAATATAAAAATGAGTGTGTAGGCGTTGGACACCTTTTAACACATTCATTTATTCTCATTCCGGAATGACAAAAAGAGAATCTAAAAACAACGCTAGCAATTCTTAACCATTAAACCCTAAACTCTTTCCTCTGCTCATATTCTGTTCGTTTGCCTTTATTCCACTGTTGGACCGGACGCAGAAAGCCAACCACTCGGGAATACACTTCGCAATCCTGATCAATAACGCATTTCGGACATTTAAAATGTTCTCCCGTTAAATAGCCATGCACCGGACAAATGCTAAAAGTTGGCGTTAGAGAAAGATAAGGCATCTTTACCTTTTTAAAGATTTTGTTCACCAGTATTTTTGCTTCATTTCCGCTTGGCAGCCGTTCGCCTAAGAAAGCGTGAAAGACGGTCCCGCCGGTATATTTTGTCTGCAAAGAATCTTGCAAGCTCACCGCTTCGATCAAATCATCAGTAAATCCGACCGGCAGTTGAGATGAATTGGTATAGTAAGGATCGTAAAACTTGTCGCTATCGCTATTATAATGTTGAGCGGTAATAATGTCGGGATATTTTTTCTTGTCAGCTTTTGCCAATCTATAAGAAGTTCCTTCCCCCGGAGTAGCCTCTAAATTATAAAGATTTCCGGTTTCTTCCTGATAGGCTAATAGTTTATCTCTCATAAAATCAAGCATTTCTTCAGCAAATTTTTTTCCTTTTACGCTGGTAATATCAATCTTACCTTTAAAGAAATTTAAAAGCGCCTCATTTGTTCCGATCAAACCGATTGTGGAAAAATGATTACTCCAATATTCTCCTCGTTGAAGTTTAATGTTGCTTAAAAAATGTTTGGAATAAGGATAAAGTCCTTTCTTGGTAAAGTTTTCAATGGTTTTTCTTTTGATTTCCAAACTCTCTTTGGCTAAATCCATCAAGCTTCCCAGTTCTTTAAAAAACTCTTTTTTATTTTTTGACAAATAACCAATCCTTGGAAGATTAATGGTTACCACTCCGATTGAACCGGTCAATGGATAAGCGCCAAACAATCCCCCTCCCCTCTTATAGAGTTCGCGATTATCCAAACGCAGCCGACAGCACATTGATCTGGCGTCTTCAGGCTTCATTTCGCTATTGACATAATTGGCAAAATATGGAATGCCGTATTTTGATGTCATTTCCCAAATCAAATCATTGTTTGAATCTTGCCAGTCAAAATCTTTAGTGATATTATAGGTCGGAATCGGGAAAGTAAAAACCCGTCCGCTGGCGTCGCCCTCAAGCATTACTTCGGCAAAAGCCCGGTTAAGAATTTTCATTTCCTCGGCAAAATCTTTATATTGCTCCTTCTGTTGTTTTCCGCCGATAATCACCGCTTCCTCGGCCATCGTGGAAGGAACATTTAAATCCATCGTTATGTTTGTAAATGGAGTTTGAAAACCCACCCTGGTCGGGACATTGATATTAAATAAAAATTCCTGAAAAGCTTGTTTAACCTGCTGGTAATTTAACTGGTCGTATCTGATAAAAGGCGCCAATAAAGTATCAAAATTAGAAAATGCCTGAGCGCCGGCTGACTCGCCTTGAAGAGTGTAAAAAAAGTTTATTATTTGTCCAAGAGCGGTTCGAAAATGTTTGGCCGGCTTGCTTTCAATTTTTCCCGGTACACCGCCAAAGCCTCGTACCAATAGATCTTTCAAGTCCCATCCACAGCAATAGGTCGCCAGCATTCCCAAATCGTGAATATGAAAATCTCCGCTTTCGTAAGCCTTTCTAATTTCCGGCGGATATATTTTCCGAAGCCAATATTTTGAAGTTACTAATGAGGCGATATGATTATTAAGCCCCTGTAAAGAGTAGGCCATGTTGCTGTTCTCTTTTACTCGCCAGTCAATTTCAGAAAGGTAGTCGGCAACTAAATTAACGGAGTCCTGAAGCGTTTCTTCGTTTTCCCGCAAGATCTTATGCTGTTCGCGGTAAATAATGTATGCTTTGGCCGTTTCAATATAATTGGCTCTGATCAAAACTTCTTCAACGATATCCTGAACTTCCTCCACTGTTGGAATTTCAACATTTCCATTTTCTTTTTTATGGCCATTTCTGATTTTGAACCGCTTTAAAATAATTGCTTCTGTTTTTTGCGCAAGACTCTGAGAATCTCTCTTGCCGCCTTCACCTGTGGCTTTAAACGCTTTGCAAATTACATTAGTAATTTTATTTTTTTCAAATTTTACCACCCGCCCACTCCGTTTTCTGATTTTAGTTATCTTTTTAGAAGTCATAATTAAAAAATTTAAGCAAAAAAAATTAACAGATTATATTGTTAAATTGCCAAATTGTTAAATTGTTTCAGCTGATATGTAACAATTTAACAATATAACAATACAACAATTTCTTCGCAAAAACAAAATGCGCAAATTATATACCTAACTTCTTAGGTATATAATTATCCGCTTTTAATTCTTCATCTTTTTTCTAATAAACGCCGGGATGTCTAATTCGTCTTCTTCTTCACTTAATACCGGATTTATTTTTGGCTTTAAAAAATCTTTTGGACGGTCTTTGATTTCTTGGCTTGTATTTTTCTCTTTGCCATTTTTATCACTTTCTGTTTTTTTATTGTCGTTTAAATTAAATTTCTTTTCCTGTGAATCGTTGTCAAATCCGGTAGCAATTACTGTTATTTTAACTTCGCCTTTTCTGAGATTACTATTGCTTGTTGCTCCAAAAATCACTCTAGCGCTAGGATCAATTGACTCGGTAATAATTTCAGCTGCTTCATTGATCTCCATCATCGCCAGATCCGAAGATCCGCTGATGTTAAACAAAACACCCGTAGCTCCGTCAATTGACAGTTCCAACAAAGGACTGTTAACCGCCTGGCGGGCCGCTTCTACCGCCCGATTTTCTCCGGTTGCCCTTCCAATTCCCATTAGCGCCGGACCGGTATTTTCCATGACCGTTTTAACATCGGCAAAATCAACGTTAATCATTCCCGGAGAAGTAATGAGGTCAGAAATGCCCTGAACCGCTTGCCTTAAGACATCATCAACAATTTGAAAAGCGTCTAAAAGAGAAGTTTTTTTGTCAATAATTTGCAATAATTTATCGTTGGGAATGGTAATAATAGAATCCACCTGGCTTTTTAAATTTTCCAATCCTTCTCCAGCAATTTTTTTTCGCTGAGCGCCTTCAAAAGCAAACGGCTTGGTAATTACCGCTACCGTCAAAGCGCCGGCGTCACGGGCCGCCTCGGCAATAATTGGCGCCGCTCCCGTCCCTGTTCCTCCCCCCATACCGCAAGTAATAAAAACCATATCGGATCCTTTGAGGGCTTCATGGATTTCGTCCCGATTTTCCTCCGCCGCTTGCCGGCCAACCTCTGGGTTCATTCCTGCTCCCAGACCTTTTGTTAAGTTTTTGCCAATATGAATTTTCTCTGAAATTTTAGAGTTGTGAAGATCTTGCGCGTCGGTGTTAACGGCAATAAAATCAATACCTTTGAGGTTATATTCTTTCATTCTCCCAATGGCATTGCCGCCACTTCCGCCAATGCCGATCACTTTTATTCTGGCAAAAGTTTCTAAATCCGGTTTAATTTCTTTCATAATTAAAATGTTAAATCTAAAATTATTTTTCTAAAATTTAGTGTAGCGACACAAATAATCATTTAGAATAATACCATTATACCACATTTAAATTAATAAGGATACTTTTCGGTTTTTTTTCTTTTTCTTTTTAAAACAAACGCTATTCCCACTCCAACAACCAACAAAATTCCCGCTATTAAAATGTAAAGTTTGTTATTGTTTTCTCCAGCTGTTTTTGGCAGGCAGTCCTGAGGGCAATTTTGCTCATTTTCTTCACCCTCGCATTTTCCATTGCCATTGCAAATGGACGCCGATGGAATTTTAGCCAAATAAACAAAATTTTCTTCTATTTTCAAATTCTGATAATTTCTCTTGGAAAGATTAATCCAAAGAGAAAAATCACCAATTTCATTAGACTGAAACGAAGCAAGATTATCTTCAAATGTTAAATATTTAATTTCACCGCTGGGAATTTTAACAGTGGATGAAATATTTAAATTAGAAATATCAGAATTTATTTTAAAATAAACTGTTTCATTTTTAGTAAAGGCTGATTTTTTTTGAGAGCAATTTTTATCCGCGCAAATGATAACATTCGCTTTAACAGGTTTTTTTGCGCAGTCAAGATCAGATTCTAATGTACAATCCGGATCGCAGATAGCGTCTATTTCACCATCACAATACCCATCAAAAAGACCCGAAGAACAATCTTCGGGGCATGTTTTATAATTTTCCCCTAAAACACATTTGCCATCACCACAAATAGCTTCCTTAAAATCTAACTCCATTAATTTTGTAACTTCAATCTCTTCTCCATTAGCCAGAACGCAAACAGCACACTCTGAAGAAAATGGTATTGAAGAACATTTTTCTTGATCATTAATGTTTTTTAATTCATAACCTTCTTTAATACAAAAGCTGTGTTTTTCTCCACACTTACCTTTTAAAAATTCCCAAGCCGGACAATCCTCTATTTTAGAAAATTTACAAATTCCTATTTGGCCCGCTTCCGTTTCTTGCACGGTCCATTCATAGCCCATTTGTTCGCAATAAACCGCGGAAGGATTTTTTAGAGCGAACGCGGTGTTTATAAAAACAAATACTATTATAATAAAAGTTGCTATAACTCCCATTATTATTTTCTGATTCATTTTACTGGCTTTTAATATTGTCATCATATTATTATATTATTAATAATTTACGGAGACAAAACTCCTTCTGAATAAAAACCGTACATATTAGATCCAATAAGACATGTTCCGTAATCCATACTAGCATAACCATTATCACATATATCAAGAGAGATAACGCCCCAAGAATTTTTAATAATCCAATACTGATTTGTATTGTCATAGCCTACTAAAACTACAGCATGATTTGGTGTTGTTCCGCATGTATAGACGGCGCAGCTGTTTTCATCCACTGTTCCAGTGACTCCAAAATATCCTCCCGATGGATCCACCGCTATTCCTACAAATAGAGGTCCATGTTGAATTAAAGCGCGTTGTATATCTGCCTTATCTCCTTGTGGTTGTGGAATTATGGGATCCCAACTATTAATTTTCCATAAATCTATCGGACTTGTATCATCACATGCGACTGGACAACTGCTATTGCTGCCAAGATAATTATAACAATTTTTTTCTGCTATACCTATATTTTGAACACAAGAAAACGCGAGCACTGTTCCACCGCTACAATCTCCCGCGGAACAACATCCTGAAACAATATATTGTTCTGAGAGATTTATACCCGAAGTTGAATTATTTTGTTCTATTTGATATTTTGCTTCTACTGACCCTACTGTTGCGAACGCCCAACAACTCCCGCAAGCTCCCTGATCTTTAATATTTGTCATCCAATTTTGACCGCTTACATTTTGCCAGGTAAAACTGTTAGGCGGAATATAAACATTTATACTTATCGTATTTTCCGTGCTAGCATTGTCAATCACCTTTAAAGTAATAGTATGATCACCAACACTTAAATCATTTTTGTTAAATACCTGAGAACTTCCAATGGGTCCATTTATACTGGATGTCCAAGAAAAAGCATAGGGAGAAATGCCTCCCGTGGCCGAACCCCAAAAAGTAATAGTGTCTCCTTCACTAAAAGCATCTCCATCTGTCGGCGATAAAATTGACGCCGCTAATCCGGGAGGATTGACTGTAATATTCACGGTGTCTGTGGCTGTTACCCCACAATCATCTGTGACTCGCAATTTAGCGATGTATGAACCGGCTGTTGTGTATATATGTGTCGTTATCCCAGTAGTCGTATGAGTCCAATCATAAGCTCCATCGTTTTCAAAATCCCATTCATATTTAACTATCGTTCCATATGGATCCAAAGAGTAACTGCTCCCGTCAAAATATACGGTATCGTCTATCGCGACCGTAGTTGATATTCCGATCGGATTCGGAGCGCTTCCTACCACAGGGTTCGGTATTGGATCGTAATCTTCAATACAACTACTGCCATTCCAGCAATAAGAAGTGTCACATTCATAACACGATTCTCCAACTCCGCAACAAACGTCGGTTGTAATATTAGCGTTAGACAAAACAATAGCGCTACAGCCCGCATCTGTAGCACAGGTATTAGTACAACAATTATTATCGTTAGTACTATCGCATCCTATTCCGCAACAACCGTTATCATCTTGACAACCGCAATCAGGATCTTCCGCAACGGTACAACCTATTGGACAATTACTATCGCATGAGCCATCTGTTACGCAGATTGCGCTACAATTATTATCATTAGTGCTATCACAACCTGCCGGACAACAACCATCGTCATCTATGCAACCGACTGAAGGATTAGAACAGGTGGCGCTACAAGTGCCAGAATTATTACAAGTATCTGTTGTGCAGCTATCGCCATCATTACAGTCGCTATTATTCACGCAAGCTGGTAGTTGGCAAGTTCCAGAACAGCAAATATTCGGCGCAACGCATCCGCAATCAGTGGAGCAGCTTGAGCAATCTTCTCCTACCACAGCATTGCAAGAAATATCGGTTCCGCAACAATCGGCTACAGTACAATCAATAGGACAGCTTGAACATTCTCCGCCGGCGACATCGCAAGAACCGTCGGGACAAGTAATCACAGGAACAGTTACATTAAAATTAGTTTCCTCGCTTCGCGGTCCCGCCTCGCCGAAAGGAGTGGTAATTCCTGTTTGATAAACATTGCCAAGAGTGTCAGAAGCTGTAATAAATATTTTATAATTTCCCGCTGAAAAACTTATAGGAATTGTCCATGTGTTACCATAAATATTATCTCCCGCCGCGCTATCGCTATGAGTACCGTCGTCGTAAAGATCAATATTTGCCACGATTGTATCAAAACCGTTTTTTATCTGTATTTTGACATAAGTAACCCCCGAAACATCAATTACTTTAGAAGAAATGGCTACACTACTGCCTCTGTCTTCAGTCCCGGGAGTAACACTGGTATTGCTCACGGTCGGTTCCGGCTGATCGGCAATTTCAAAAGAAGCGCTCTGGACAAAAGAAATAATTGAAACGCTTACTAAAATAACGCTTATCAATAATAATAATTTAGAGTTGGTTTTTAATTTTTTAATTCTGTTTATTACAAGCATTATTGTAGATTAATAATTAAATTATTAATAGTTGTTATGCTTATTATTATTTTGGTATATATTCAAACTGCCATCAATATTAAATATTTTCTTCTTCATTGCAATTTCCTAACAAATCGCAAGCGCTAATATCAACAAAATATGGTCCTGCCGGAGCAGCTCCGGAATTCCAAGTGTTTCCGTAAACATTATCTCCTGCCGCGCCATCGCTATGGGCGCCGTCATCATAAAGAGTTACCGTGTCAATGTCTGTTTCGTCAGGATTTTGAATATGGACTATTGTTGTCGCAATGTCCACTCCCGCTGATGCCGTGATAGTGGCGATAATGGTAAAAGTTGTTCCTGGCGGACCCGAAGTGGGACTGATAGCAGTACTTGTAATAATAGGCTCTTTTATATTGGTAACATCATCAACAATTACCGCTATCATGGCGTATGAACCTCCGGCGACAATAAGTCCGATTAAGGCGTAAGTGATTGTTTTTTTGCCGGCTTGCGCGCTTTCTTTATTGCCGGCTGAAAAGACATATTTAATTCCTCCCCAAACAATAAATAAAACGGCCAATAAAACTATAAAACCCAATAACCAACTAGTAGCATTTATTGCCGCGTTTTCCAAGCTACTTGGCAAACCAGCTGGCTGAGAAGGAAGAGAGTAGCCGGCAAAAACTTGACTGGTCAGCGCCATCACAATAACTATAACAATAAAAAAAACCGAGTTTATTTTATTCTTAGTTTTCATATTTTATTGCTTATTGTTTTATTTATGGCAGAAATGTTTTAAAAACTTTTTTAATTTTTCCTTCTACTCCTCTAAGCCCGAATTTATTTAAGAGTCCGTGATTTTTAGAATTGGAGAAAAAATTTTCTTCATCCGTTTCCCACATTACAAGTCCAATAGCTGTGGCGAATGACGGATCGTCTACTTTATCCACTATGCCGCTTAGTTCGGTTGGAAATCCAATTTGGACGGGAAGCCTTAAGGTCTCTTTGGCAACATCAATGATTCCCGGCAATTTAGCTCCTCCTCCCGTCAGAACAACTCCCGCCGGAAGCATTCCGCTTCGGTCAACTTCCTTTAATTTTTTATCAACCATTGAAAAAATTTCCACTAAGCGAGCTTTTATTATTTCGGCCACATAGCGGCGGGAAACAAGTTCTTCTTCGTCGCTTATTTCCGATAAGTTGATTTTATCTTTTTTGTTTACTTCTTCCGGAAGAGCCGTGCCGTATTCCAATTTAATTTTTTCCGCCGTCTCAACTGAAACTCGCAAACCAATAGCAATATCGTTAGTAATATGTCCCGCGCCGATGGGCAAAGCGGCCGCGCTGAGAATACTGTTGTCTTCAAAAATTGACATCTCCGTTGTCCCGCTGCCAATGTCCACCATTACCACTCCCAACTCTTTTTGTTTTTTGCTTAAAACCGATTTTGCGGAAGCCAGAGGAGAAAAAACAAATTCGTCAATATCAATCCCCGCTTGATGAACGCATTTAGACAAATTTTTGATAAAAGGACTGGCGCCTTCAATAATTAAAGCTTCCACTTCCAGTCTTGTACCATTCATTCCGACAGGATCTTTGATTTTATCTTGGTCGTCAATATTAAAGGTGCAAGGAATAATGTGAATCATTTCTCTGTTATTGGGCAGAGAAACAGCCTGAGCCGCTTCAATAACTCGACTGACATCTTCCTCGCTTATTTCGCCGTCAACTCGGGAAACCACTACCACTCCTTTACTAATTTGAGAGGCGATATGATTTCCGCCGATACTGACATAGGCGTGTTCAACCGGCACTCCCGCCGCCTTTTCGGCCAACTCAACGGAAGTGGCGATTGACCTAACCGTTTCTTCAACATCCACCACAATCCCCCTTCTAATACCCAACGATAAAGCCGTTCCCACTCCCAGGATAATTGGTTTACTGTCTTTTCTGTTGGACCGTTGGGCGATGACAGTTCTAATGGCGCTGCTGCCGACATCAAGCCCGACAATTATTTCTTCTCTTCGAGACATAAAAATAAATTGTTATATTGTTAAATTGTTAAATTGTTTTACCGCCGCTAAAATAATACAGCAATACAACAATTTAACAATGTAGCAATTTAACAATATAATTATACCACACTTTCACCAAAATAAAAAAGCCTTTTATTTTTCGTTTAAGCAAAGCGAATAAATGGCTTTTTCCTTTTGTTTCATTTTAGTCATTTCTGGTTTTTTAGCGTGAGTATAACCTAATAAGTGAAGAATTCCGTGAATTAAAAGAATGCTTATTTCTTTTTTAGTTGAATGATTTTGAAACTTAGACTGTCTTGCCGCTTGCGGATAACAGATGAATATCTCCCCCAAAAACGCTTTTTCTTTCGGTGAAATAAATTTTATTTTTTTATTTTTTTTACCCGATTTATTTTCCAGAGCGCTGAATGAAAGTACATCCGTTACTCTGTCTTTTTTTCTATATTTTTTATTAAGTGTTTTTATTTTTTGGTCGCCGGTGATCACCAAACTAATCTCCGCCGGCCCTTTAAAGTCAACAATTTCTAAAGTTTTCTCTGCCGCTTTATTTAAATATTTTTGGCTAATTTTATGTTTAGTAAAATTTTTAATTAGAAGGGTCTCTTTCATATTAACATTTTAGCATATTAACATTTTAACAAATATTAATGTGCTTACGCTAAATCGCTACTCAAATATTTATCAATCACGAAATACCGATTTTAATAATTCTATTAATCCTTACTTTTTAATTCTTCCTCCACTATTTTTTTCACCAAACCTCCATCTGCTTTTCCTTTTATTTCTTTCATTGTCGCTCCCATTATTTTTCCAAAATCAGAAGCTCCTGCCGCTCCCATTTTTTTAATTGCTTCCTGAACTATTTTTCTAACTTTTTCTTCGCTCATTTGTTCGGGAAGATATTTTTGTAAAATTTCCAACTCTTTTTCTTCCTGTTCCACCAAATCATTTCTGCCACCTTTTTTATATTGTTCAATTGAGTCTTTATGTTGTTTCGCGTTTATTGAAATAACTTCTAAGACCTCATCATCGCTTAAAACATTTTTTTTGGCGATCTCAACATTTTTAATGTCAGCGTTAATCGTCCGCAAAACGCCGCGCCGCATTTGATCGCCGCCTTTCATCGCGTCTTTTATATCGTTTTGAATTTGTTCTTTTAAATTCATAATAAATTAATTAAAGCCTGCTGATTTTTACCGATTATTCCCCTCTTAGGAACCCCACTTTTGTAAAAACTGATCAGGAAGATTTCAGGGGGTGGGTTGTTAGGTCTCATAATTCCCCTTTCGGGAGAGGGGTTGGGGGTGGGTTATTAAAGCCAAAAGTCTGTAAAGTCTGTAAAATATTTAAATTAAAAATTTGAGACTCAAAATACTTTTAACTAATCCAACACACCCCAGCCCCTTTCTAGAGGAGAATAATTTAAATTCCAGATTCCGGATTCTATTCCAATTTTCCCAATTTTCTTAATACCTCTTTTTCTTCTCTAATCTCATTTCTTTTCAAAGCATTTTTCCTTCGTTCCGGCCGGCTTTTTTTAGGCTGTCTGAATCTAACTTCTCTGGCATGGATTAGCAGTTTACTTTGCTGAACTCTTTTAGAAAAACGCCTTAATAGACTACCGACATTTTCCCTTTCTTTTCTTTTTACTTCTACCATAAAATTAAATTCACCTCCGTTCTAAATAAAAATAAATACTATCATAATCTAATGCAACTATAACAGCTAAATTGACTTGGGTCAACTAAATCATTTTAATATCTTAACATTTTAACACTAAGAAATAAATTTAAAAATGTTTTTATAAAATTATTATTATTATGTTTAGATGTTAAAATGATATCATCCTACTAATCCGATCACCAATCCGGTTACCGCCATAACCCAGGAAATAATCCAGAAGCGCATGGTAACTTTGGTTTCGGGCCAGCCGAGCGCTTCAAAGTGGTGATGGATGGGAGCGCTTCTAAATATTTTTTTGCCATTTCTTAATTTTTTAGAAGTTATTTGAATGATCACTGAAAGGGTTTCAATTACGGGAATAAAACAAACAAGAGGTAAAATTAAAAATGAATTGGTCAGCATGGCGATTGTTCCCAGCGTTACTCCCAGAGCCATTGCTCCCGTATCGCCCATAAAAAATCGGGCCGGGTGAACATTAAACCAAAGAAATGCCAAAAGCGCTCCTGAGATGGCGGCGCAAAACATTGATAACTCTACATTACCCTGGACAAAAGCGATTACTCCGAAAACGCCAAAGGCCGGCAAAATTGTTCCGCCTGCCAATCCGTCTAGTCCGTCAGTTTCATTGATGGAAAAAGAGGTCGCGGTAATAATAAAAACAAAAAGAGGAATATACCATCCTCCGATGAAAAAGTCGCCCAGAAAGGGAATGTGGATCATATCCCAATCCAATTTAAAATAAAACCAAAAAGCTCCGATCATTGCCACGCCGACATAAACCAGCAGTCGGTCTCTTATTCTCAAACCTCCTCCTTTTGGACCGATTCCCCTAATTCCCAGAATGTCATCAAGAGCTCCTACCGCTCCCGCCAGGACTAAAATTCCCAGTGGCAAAAGTGTCTGGGACCGGTCTAAAAAATTCAAGTTGTTGAATAAAGAAATATCTAAATATTTATCCCCCAGCCAAAAAATTATCATCAAAGCGGTTACCGTTATCCAGATCAGCAGTCCTCCCATTGTCGGCGTGCCGGCTTTCTTTTTGTGAAGCGCCGAAAAAATTGGCGTGTCGCCCTCGTTTCTAATTTGCTTGCCCAGTTTATATTTGTATAAAAAGCGGGTCAAAATCGGAGTTGCTAAAATCGCTATGGCAAAAGTTATTGCCAGAATAGTGAAGACTCTTGCTAGGTTTATAATAATAACGGGGTTTTCAAATGAAAGCATAAGATCATTTTAACATTTTAAATTGTTGTTTATTGGTTTTATACTTTATTAACTGTCATCCTGAACTTGTTTCAGGATCTGTTATATGCCATATAATGCTTTTTTATTTATCTTAAAACCTACAGTAACAGACGACAGATCCTGAAACAAGCTTAGGATGACAAGCTTGGTTTAGAATGGCAGACTTATTTCAGGATGACAATCTTAATACATTTTGTAAGTTATAGTTTATAGTAAAAATCCAGTCAATTCGTTAATTCATTAACTAATCGCTCCATCTCTCCAAACCGATCTTCGCTGTTTAAAATAACGCAGACGATTTTTTGATTATTATCCGGGTGGCTGATTGCTAAAATCAAGCACTCCCCTGCTTTGTTTGTAAATCCTGTTTTTCCACTAATAATATTAATTCCCGGTAATTTTCCCAGTAACTTATTGGTGTTTTTCAAACGATGCTTTATTTGTTTGTCAACTGAAAAAACATTTAAATTTTGAACTCTCATTATTTCACAAAGCAGCGGTTTATCTAAAGCGTGTTTGGTTAATTTCACCAAATCATAAGCGGTGGAATAATTATTTTTGTTATTTAAATCCAGTCCCGTTGTGTTAATGAAGCGGGTATTATTTAGTCCCAATTCCTCCGCTTTTTGGTTCATTAATTTAACAAATTCATTTTCTGATCCGGCAATATGCTCTGCCAGCGCTACCGCCGCGTCATTGCTGGAATTTACTAGCAATAAATACAACAGATTTTTCACGGTTATTTTTTCGTCTACTTTTAAACTCCCCTTATCCCCTTCTGACGCGATGGCATTTTTACTAATAATTGTTAGACTGTCTAATTCATTTTTTTCCAGAACTATCAGAGCGGTCATTAATTTAGTTAGACTGGCGATTGGCACTTTTTCTTGAATATTTTTTTCGTAAAGAATGACGCCTGTTTCCATATTCGCGGCTATTGCCGATTTTGCGCCTACTTTAAAATAATTATAGTTAGGGTTGCTAATTTGAGATAAAGCCGGCGCTGAATAAAATTGATCTTTATTTATCTCATTTGTTTTATCTTCGCTTTTAATAATAGTCGCAATTTTATCATTTTTTATTTCAACAGAAACATCTATTTCAGAATTAAATGAACTTAAAACAGAGCCAGTCGGCTTCTCGTCTATAAAAGAAGTATTATACTGGCCCCAAAAAACAAAAATAATTATCACCAATTCCTTGAACATCTTATTTTAAACTTTTAACTTTTGACTTTATAAACTTTTGACTCTTTATAGTATCCCCGGCAGGAATTGAACCTACATCAAGAGCTTAGAAGGCTCCCGTTCTATCCGTTGAACTACGGGGACAAATCATGGAACATATAATATGGAACACGGAACAAATGACCATATTCAAACTTTGTGCTCTATATTATATATTCCATATTATATGTTCTATAATTTACCTCAGTGTTGGTGATATTTCCAAATCAGAGTTTTTATCAGAATTATCATCTTCACCGCCTTTAACAACATCAAAAGGACTTTGGTATTCTTTGGCTATTCCATTTTTAATATTATTTTCTTTTTCTTCAATTTTGTTTATCACTTTGGACAGTTTTGATTTTCTTATTCCAATATAATTGTTTTGATCGCCAGTTTCAGCTTCCAGAATACTGATTTTTAAATAAGCTTCATTATAACACACATTGAAAGCAATTAGCAATAAGGTGGCAAACAATGCCGTAAACAGTACAAACCTTCTTTTATAAGCAAGCCCGATAATTTTTTTAGAATTGAATTTTAATTTTATGCTAATCTTTTTCATAGTAATTTATTTTATTTACGGGTTTTTTCAAGGATGTAAACTCCCAAATTTATTGACATTTCAATCTCGTCGTTAGCGTTGGAATACAAATAATTTTTTCCGCTTCCGCTAAGAGCTTTTATTTTCAGATTATTAATTATAACACTATAGTTCATATTTTCAAGGTATGTTAGAAAATGCATAATATTATTGAATTTTCCTTTGGCGGTCAGCTGATAATTAAAAACTGATGGCTCGTTTTTATCGTTTTTAACGGCGATGTTTTGTTCCAAAGCCTTTTTTTCCAATTCTACCATTGCTTTCTCGGAAATATTTTCAATTTCAATAATGAAGTCAACCGTTTTTTCAGGATCTAGAAAGAGCCCCTCTATTGCTTCCATATCATCCTCTTTTTCATAGTAATTTTCTCTGATTCTATTAATTTGATTTTTTTGATCATCAAGGCGGTTCAACGCAATTTTCCAATTCTTAATTTTTTCGCTATCCGCTCTGATTTGATCAATTAAAAAAGTTCCGCTCACAAAAAGCAGTAAAATCATTCCCGCTAAAAATATAAGAGAAGTGAAATAAGTTTTTTTCTTGGAAGTCAACATATTTATTAATAAAAATCAATTTAAGATTTTTTCCGCAAGATTAAATCTATAACGAAAGTTGACATTGTAGGATTCTAAATAGTTTGATCGATTTGATTCCAGGTTGGAAAAATAATCGGAATCTTTTAATCTATTTTCAAATTCCAACATATCTTCTCTTGTTTTCGCGTGTCCAACTAAATTAAAAAGATATTGCTCACTATTAATGACATCAGTTTCGTTATTTTTCGGACTTATGTCTAGACTGATAATTTGAACTGATTCCGGCGTTATTAAACTTAGCTTCTCTAATATTTTTGTCCAACTAATCTGTTGGTTTTGTATTTCATCAACTAAATTAAGCCGCTCATTAAAAGACTGAGTTTTAATTTTAAGTTCTCCAATTTCTTTTACTTCCGCTTCTTGCTGTTTTTGTACTACCAAATTGTCAATTTTAGAAAATTCTCTTGATAAATAAAAATCCATCGCCAAAAAAAGAACAATAAAAATAACCAGTTCGGCGATAATCACCGTTCCGTTAATCATCAAAATACGATTTATTTTCTCCCATCTGATTTCTTCTTTTTCTTGAGAAGAAAGAAGATTAAGTTTGATCATAAAATTTCATTGTTTAATACAAGACAATAAAGTATTAAGATTTTTTGTGGCGTTAAATAATGTTTATAATTACAAATTCCAAATATCAAATCAATGCCAAATGCCAAATAAAAAAATTTGACATTAGAAATTTAAAATTCATTTGATATTTATAATTTGTAATTTAGTATTAACAACCTGTTTAAAAAAGAATATTTTAAATTCTACTCTCATTTCCGCAAAATTCGACTTACAAAAATTTACTAGTATTCTCCCACTCCCCTCATTGCCAGTCCTAAAACGGTAACAAATACCAATGAATCTTCTCTGGAAATGGGCGGGATTATGTCTTTGTCAAAATTCATAATATTAATCCATGGATTTCCTCTTTCAACTTCTTTTTTAATCTGTAAAGACAAATAAAAATTCATCCCGGGTATTTTTGATTCTCCGCCGCAGACGATAACTTTTGAAATGGGAGAACTATTTTTTTCGGAAATTTTTAAATCATGCTTTAATTTGATTTGATCAGAATGAAGTTCGGAATGAAATTCAGAACTGAAATGTTCCTTATAATAATCAAGGAGCTTGTCAATGTATTTTACCAAGTTAACCAAAACGGGCAACATTGCCTTGTATGTCCTTCCGGATTTTCCCTGTTGGCTGAGTCCGAACTCCAATTTTATTCTCTCTGCCTCTTCTATGTCAACGGAAAATTCTTTAGCGACCGCTTTATTAAATTCATTGCCGCAAACAGGGATGCTTGCCGTGAATTGAACTGCCGGTTTTTTAAAAATAATAAAGCTTGTTCTGTCTTTCCCCAAGTCAATAATCAATACTGGTCTGGAAGATTGCTGCCTGTTAATGAGGCTTCTGATAATGGCAATTGATTCTATTTCCGCCGCAATGGGCTTTAACCCCGCTTTTTTTAACACTCTTGAATAAGAATCAACTAAATTTTTAGGAGCGGTGGCGACTAGAACTTCTATTTTATCATTCCCTGTATTTTTTGGCAGAATTTGCCAATCAAGATACGACTCCTTAAGATTAATGGGAAAAGATTGTTCCGCTTCGTCGGCAATCGCTTTAACTATTTCTTCTTTTTTTGACTTTGGCAGTCTAACGACTCGGATGAAACCTTTGGTTTCCGGGATTGAGTAAATAACAAATTTCGTTGAAATCGGCTTGGGCTTGCTTTCGGAAATTGTCTTTCGAATTATATTCGCCAGCTCGTCGCTTTTTTTTATTTCACCGTTTTCCACTATCCCTTCGGGAATTTCTATTCTGTTATGTCCCGCCAATTTTAATTTCCCTCCGCTTTTTTTGAGTTGAGCAACTTTAATTGTTTGATCACTTAAGTCAAGACCAAAAGCGTCTAGATTATTGTTAAATAATGACATAAAAATGAATTAGCGGATTATTTATTAATGAATTAATGGATTGATAGAATAGAAATTTATGGAAATTCGCTTCGCGAAATTAATGGCAATTAAATTGTTGTTTGCCACACGACAATTAAATTTCTATTAATTTCTACCAATTTCTATTTTATTTAATTCTTTAATCTTCACTCCATGACAACACTTCAAAATTTTCCGAGGTTGGAAAAGAAGGAGGAGGACTGAAAGTAAGGTTGTTATTATAAATAGTGTTTGTAGTAGTATATCCATTTACTATTATACCACTACTGGTGACATAACTCCATGTCCAAAATAAATTAGTAATTATTCCGCCGTAAATTTCTATATTATTCTTTACCACAAAAGAACTGTTTTCGTATCTTCTAAAATAAACATGTCCTTTTTGAGAAAGCAAAGTGGCGTCAACAATAAGATTGTCAGGAGCATGCCGTGGCACTGTTAAATCTCCCTGTGAGATCAGTCCTAAAATATGATTGCCGTCGCGCGCTAAATATTGAATATTGCTATTTATTCTAATCTGAGCGTAATTATTCTGATTTTCCGGAAACTTAGCCGCTGCTACTGTCACTTTACCATTTACTGTTCCCTCTGTCCAAATATCATCTTCAATAAAAATAAGTCCGTTGTCAGGCATATTATAATTGCCCAGCAATGTTTTATTTTCAATTTTTTCCGCTTCCTGTTTCCAGCCGGGATAATTCCAATATTTTAACGGCGACTCTAAAGAGTCAACTTGATAGATATTAACAGTGGCGTCCGATAAAAATTCCACTAAATATCCTTCCGCTCCGCTGTCTTCAAAACAAATACCTCTCCCCTCCCCGCTATCTCCATTACAAGTGCCATCTTCTTTGGCGGCTTTTGTTTGTATGTTCGCTAAACTGACTGTAAAAAGATCGTAATCAATTACTGATACAGGAAAACGCCAGTAAGTTGTTGGTCCGCCTGACCCCCAAATTCCAGGTTTAATACCGGTGCAATCATGTCCTACGTCAGCACAGTCGTAATTTTCTACCGCGCTGGTTATTTCTGTGTTGCAGACATCGTCAAATCTAATCCCGCCATTGGAATGCAGCGGTCCGGAAGTTGCTTCACCGGCGCCGATCCAGATCGGGGTATTACTTAAAAAACTGTATTCTGCCAGTGACCTTTTTCCGACTCGCGAAGTAATCTCTTTTTTATTATTAGCATCATCATAGGCATAGCCGATTGATTTCACTGTTACGATTGTAGAACCAACTTCCGGCGGAGTTATTTGCAGAGAAAAGTAGCCGATGTTAACATCGTTATAATCTAAATATGGATGGTCGTAAGGGCCGCAAGTTCCGCCGCATTCAATTAAACTTTTGCCGGGATCGTTGTCACAGCACCAATCTTTTCCGTCCCGATAATCGCCTTCGTCATGCTCTAGATGCCATTTGTAATAATTCACTCCCGCTTCGGCAATCTGAAGCGCCTGAGTTGTTCTGATTTTCCGGCTGGCATCCTTATGTTCGCTGATTGACCAATTTATGATCGCCGTCGCAAAAATAAGCATTGTTGAAGCGATGATGAGAATTAGAGGAGTGATCAGACCTTTTTGGTTTGTGTAGCGTGTAGTGTGTAACATATTTTTATATACTGTGTAATACGTAACGTGTAACGCAAAACGTGTAACGTGTAACTTAAATTATTTATAATATACGTTACACGTTATACGCTTCAATTAAACTCCTTCAAATTTCTCGGATGGATTTTTGTTTCAATGTGAAACGGCTGAGTCAGATAATTATTATCAGAATTAATGTCCAGGCTGATTTCAATTAATTTTATTGCGGTAACATTTACCGGATCACCTAGCGAAGCTTCGCTGCCCGTGTAACTTTCGTCGTAATATTTAAATATCGGATCAGTCCCGTTTCTGATATCGCGCGCCGTTACGGTTACTGTTTCAGCCGAAGTATATTCATAAGGATCGCCGGTCGGTTCTATTATTTTTCTCTCTAAGTTTGTTCCCGATAAGGAATATTCTATTTTTTCCGTCAGTCCGTCGTTATCAACATCCGAATAAAATATCAAGGTTTGTCCGCTCGCCGATTCAATCGTATAAGAGCCATCTTCCGCCCGACTCATTTTTCTAATTTCAGAACTCATTATTTTAATTGCGTGACTGGCAATATTTATCCGTCTAATTCTGATAATATCAGCCGCCTGTTCATGATAAAGAAAAATAAAAAAAGTAACGATCACTCCCGTCATAATAACAAGGATAGCGAGAGTGATTATCATTTCAATAAGAGTAAAACCATTATCGTGTAACGTGTGTCGTGTAACGTGTAACATACTTATGTAACAAAAATATAATATGCATTATATGTTTTTTATGGTTCC
The DNA here is from genome assembly GCA_030629775.1 of Candidatus Moraniibacteriota bacterium. Classification (GTDB taxonomy): domain Bacteria; phylum Patescibacteriota; class Minisyncoccia; order JAHIHE01; family DAOVOJ01; genus DAOVOJ01. The sequence goes on along the minus strand of DAOVOJ010000004.1, from coordinate 8,103 downwards.
CCAAAGCATAGCGCCTATTCTTTCGGATAATTTTATTAATTCTCTGTATTCTTTTTCATCTAAATACTTTCTTTTGTAAGAAAAATAGACCAAATACTTGCTTTCTTTCAAGGAGCCATAGGAGATTTCTAAAAAATTCTTTAAAACTTTACTTTTGTTTTTTCCTCTTGCGTATCCCTCAATATAATTGAGTATTATTGATAAGCTTGCTCTCCTAAATTGCGAAATTACTCCAAACAATTCGTCTCTTGGAAACTTTTTAGTATAATCATAAACCTTATTAACATACTCATCCATTAATTTTTTTAACTCGTTATGAAATTGATTTTGCTCTTTCATAGTGTTAATATAATTTACTATGTGTGTCTTACGTTACACGTTATACGTTTTGCGTTACACGCTTACGGTTCTACATTGATCACTACATTTTCAGTTGTTCCGGGGGCTATGAATAACGGTTCCGGTTGGTCGGTAGAAATAATCGTGTGGCCGTCGCCGGCGGTAAAACTGTAACTGTCCCATTCTATCACGGTAGCTCCGTCGCCAATGCTGATATTGCCAGCGTCGTCGCTTGTAAAGTTTTCGCTGTATTTATAGATTGGCGAACTGTCGGGCGGATAAGTTCCTTTTAATTTAGCGCCGGTAATCGTAATCGGTATACCTGTTCTGGTAAAAAATCCCAGGTCTTTATATCTAGCCGCGTAAATATCAGCGTCCCCGCTTCTGAAGTCCTCCCAAACGGTAATTCCGTAACCCATTGAATCGGTGACCACATCCGGAGCGCCCTGATCATTGGAAGCGGTGCCGTTCATAATCAAGTCGTAGGTCCAAAGTTTATTGCCGCTGGAATCAAATTTCGCGGAATAAATATCGGGGTTTCCGTTTCTGTTGTCCTGCCATGAAAAATAAATAGCGCTGTCGCTGAAATAAGCGACTGCTGGTTTGGTTCTCCAAGCGTCAGACATAGAATCGTCGTTTATTTTTACATCTCCTCCCGCCCAATTGTCGCTTATTATTCGCGTTCCCGCTTTATCGTATTTTCCGGCGTAAATATCCGGCTGGGAATTTCTTTTATCGCTCCAACAAAGATATAAATAATCTGAACCGTCAAAAACGATATTTGGTTCATATTGATCTAATCCCGAAGTGTCGGTATTTATTTTTTTTCCGGCAAAAAGAATGCTGCCATCGCCGTCAAACTTAGCCATATAAATATCTTTGTCGCCGTTAATCTCATCTTCCCAAGCAATGTAAAAATTGTCTTCGTCGTCAACTACCGCTTTTGGATTTTTCTGATTATGAATTCCGGTGTCACTGTTAATTTTTAAGTCCGCCGTCCATAAATTATTTCCGTCGGGATCATACTTCTGGGCATAAATATCCCAGTTCCCGTTCCGGTCGTCCATCCAGACGGTATAAATATTTTCAGTTGAATCAATTGCGATGTCAGGTTTTATTTGAGCGTCATTATTGGCGTCCACATTAATCTTAACATCGTTCCATTCTGAACCGCCGGTGGAAGAATTATATTTTTCCAAAAAGATGTCCTGATTCCCATTTCGATCATCGGTTCCGACAATGTAAAAATAGCTTGTTCCAAAAACCGATATTCTCGGAGTTCGCTTATTATTGGCAACGGTAATCTGAGCGTCAGGGTCCCACTGTTTTTCATACAAACCGGCGACTGAATTATATTTATATTTTTGGGCGTAAAACCGTTCTGGACCGTCTCGATCATCCAGCCAGACAAGAAATAAATTATCTCCGCTGTCAATATCAACGGCAACTTCCGTTTGGCTGTCTACCCCAAGATCAGAATTAATTTTCCAATTTTGAGGATTGTTATAATTGACGGTTTGAATGTTCAGATTTCCCAAAACATCAATTGCCAATCCGACTCGGGTTACTTCTCCGTCAATAACAATAGCGTCCTGTTTAGTGGGATTAGGATTATAGTCTGGTGAAGCGGAATCGTTGTCTATCGCGTATGTCTGGGCAGTGCTGTAACCGTCTTTGGTTGCTATAATGTGATAGTCATTATTTGGTTCTAAGTTAGGCACCCACAAATTACCGTTTGGATCCGTCAAAGCGTCGTCAAGAGTATAACCTTCATCAACGCTGGTTATATCAACTTTCGCTTCATTTATCGGCTGTCCCGAAGCGTCAAAAACGGTAATATACAAACCGGTTCCTCCTTCCAATCCCGGCGGAACAATATTAGTGCTCATTGCCACTGTCTCCTGACCTTTTGTGATTGGATTTGTCCAGATAACTTGCGCCCGCGCTTTTTTATAATCAAAAGGGAAAGTGTCGGCGGGAGAGCTGGTTTCTGTTCCGTCAAAAGGATCGTCAACAAAGGTAATATCTACTTTAACGGTGAAATTAAAACTGCCTCTGTTAATATTTTTCTCGCTAAGAATTGGTCCCGCCGGCACCCAGCCGGTGGTAGTGGCAACATTGTCAAACTCCATTCCGCGAATAACTTCCAATTCCTCCAGCGCGATGCTGTTCGCCGTCACTTTTGCTTTGTTGTTTCTAATGGAATTAAAAGCAACGCTAAATAATGAAAATAACGCCAAAGAAACAATCAAAAAAATTGCCACGCTTACCATGCCTTCAATAAGGCTAAAACCTTTTTCTTGGAACTTGGAACTTGGAACTTGGAACATAGGTTTAGAACTTAAAACTTAAAACTTGGAATGTGGAACTTGAAAATAGCCTTGTTAGAAGCTTCCCGATTACTCCCCTCTCCAGAGGGAAATTATAAGGAAATCAAGAGACTAATTACGCTATTCCTTCCATTAGCGAGTACATTGGCTGAATCATAGAAACGGCAAAAAATCCTACCGCCGCGCCGATAACCATCATTAGAATCGGTTCAATAATTGAAGAAAGGTTGGCGGTAACTTGATCAACCTCTTCCTCGTAAAACTCGGCGATTTGCTTTAATGTCCCTTCCAGTGTTCCCGTTTCTTCCCCTACCTCAATCATATTAACCACCAAGGCGGGATAAAGATTTTCATATCGTTTGATAATTTTGCTTAAGTCTATTCCTTTTTGAATATCTTTGGTTGCCTCTTTTAAAGACTCTTTATAATAAGTATTGCCTAGCGTCCTGGAAATAATATTGAGAGCTTTATTAATGGAAATTCCGCTTTCTATCAGCGAGCTTAAAGTTCTGGTAAATCTGGCCAAATTTACCTTTTTAATTATAGTTCCGAATATCGGCAAGTGTAATAATGAAAAATCAAAACACTTTTTTCCTTTAGCTGTTTTATGAATTGCCATGAATAGCCAGGTTAAAATAATCATAACTCCCAAAACAACGAGTCCATGATTTTGAAAAGCGTCGCTTATAAAAATGATCATTTGAGTCGTAAAAGGAAGTTCAACTTCCAGATCTTGAAAAGTTGCCAACAGAGTCGGAATGACAAATATCATCATCAAGACTCCGATGATGATCATAGCAAGAACGATAACCGCCGGATAAACCATCGCTCCGCGAACTTTAGAAATTATTTCATGGTCTTTTTTCATCTGTTCAGCCAGATTTTCCAGAATTTCTTCTAAATTTCCTCCCGTTTCTCCCACCCGAACCATATTAACAAACAATTCGTTGAAAACTTTCGGATGTTTTTCTAAACTGTCCGCCAGAGACTTGCCTTTTTTAATGTCTTTTTCAATCTGACTGATAACCTCGGCAAAATATTGATTTTTAGTCTGTTGAGAAATGGTTTTTAGCGATCGGGAAAAGGAAAGTCCCGCTTTCATCATTACCGATAAATGGCGCGCGAAAAGCATCTTTTCAACCAGACTCACTCTCCTTAAAAATTTCGGCAACTTAATATTGACAGAGCCTTTAGGCTCCTTTTCTTTTTTGGAAGGCTTAAAAGTCTCATATTCCCCGCCGCCTAAAAGCTCTGAAAGATCATTGTTATTCATAAAAGCAACTTGTTAAATTATTGTATTAAATAGAGGCTGATGATTTTTGCTGATTATTCCCTCTTTGCGAAAGAGGGCTAGGAGGATTTCTAAAAGAGATGTATTTTAATTCATTTAAATATCAAATACCAAATGTCAAATATCAAGTGAATATTAAAGTTAAAATATCAAATTATTTTATCATTATAGAATTTGATATTTGGTATTAAATTAACCCACCCCTAACCTCCCTCTCAGGAGGGGAGCTGTTAGAAACATGTAATTCTCACATAACAAATAACACTATTCTTTCGTCACTCTTATTACCTCTTCAATAGTCGTAATTCCCTGGACAGCCTTGGCGAAACCGTCCTGCATAATAGTTATCATTCCTTCTTCAATGGCCTTTTTTTCCAGCAATGCTGTTTCAGCGTTTTTGCTAAGCAGTGTTTTTACTTTATCGGTTATTTCCATCACTTCAAAAATCCCGATTCTTCCTTTATATCCTCTATTGTGGCAATGGCTGCATCCTTCTCCTTTAAAAAATTTCAGTTCAAGCCAATCTTCTTTATATGTTTTATCTGAATCTTTAACAATTTTTCTTTTTTTCAAGACTTTCATAATCGCTTCAAGATCGTATTGTTCGGATAATTTTTCTAACGCCGCCGCGTCAAGCTGATAACTTTTCTTGCAATCAGGACAAATTTTTCTAACCAGCCGCTGGGCAATGATAACATTAGTGGTTGAAGCCAGTAAAAAAGGCTCAATTCCCATTTCCAACAACCGCGGAAGCGTTCCAGCCGCGCTATTAGTGTGCAAAGTGGAAAGAACAAGGTGGCCGGTCAAGGCGGAATGAATTGCCATCTCGGCCGTTTCATGGTCTCTAATTTCTCCTACCATAATAACATCCGGGTCCTGTCTTAAAAGAGTTCGCAGGCCCGAAGCGAAAGTCAAGCCTATTTTAGGGTTAATCTGAGTTTGATTTATTCGGGGCATTCTATATTCAACCGGATCTTCAAGCGTGCTAACATTAACTTCAGGAGTATTTAAAATAAATAAAATGGTATAAAGAGTAGTGGTTTTTCCCGAGCCGGTAGGACCGGTTACTAAAATCATTCCGTTTGGTTTTTTAATGGAATTTTTAATAACTTTCAAATCTCTTCCTGAAAATCCTATCTGCTCCAAAGTCAGGCTTTTGGATGATTCGTCTAAAAGCCGCATGACAATTTTTTCACCATCAAAAACCGGCAGCACCGATACTCGAAAAGCTACCTTATAATCCAGAGTTTTAATCTTAAACCGCCCGTCCTGAGGCAGGCGATGCTCGTCAATTTTTAGATTGGCCAGAATTTTTATCCTCGCTACGATTCCCGGCAGAACTTTTAACGGCAAAGTCATCGCGTCATGGAGAATCCCGTCAATTCTGTATCTGACTACCACATCTTTTTCTTCCGGTTCAATATGAACATCGCTTGCTCCTTCAACAATGGCGTGCTTTAATAAAGTATCAACGATCTTAATGACAGGCAGATCCTCGGCTACTTTTTTTAAATCTAAATCCTCTTCTTTTGAAACAGCGGCCGCCTTGCTTCCTTTTTCCGTTAAAATTTCTGCTTCTATTTCTTTATCCTGAATAATATCGCCGAATTCCGCCTCCAAACTTTTTTGATATTGTTTCAGAACATACTTAACGCTTTCTTTGGTAGTCAAGCAGGGAACAATTTTAAAGCCGGTTTTTTTGCTGATAAAATCCAAAATTTGAAGATCGCCCGGATCAACCATGGCAATTTTTAACTCTTTGCCTTTTTTCTGGAAAGCAACCGTTTGGTATTTTCTGGCAACTGGTTCGGGAATTATTTCAATAATTTCTCTTGGAATGTCATTTTTTGTCAGATCTATAAAAGGAATCCCTAAAATATAGGCTTTTAGCCTGTCAATTTCGTTCTGAGAAATTAATTTTTTTTCTATTAAAACTTCCCCTAGCTTCTTGTTTGTTTTTGAGGATTCTTTCAACGCCTTTTTTAAATTCTCAGAACTAACTAGACCGGCATTCAATAAAAATGATTTTAATTGCTGATCTTCAACTTGCATAAATAAATTAATTATTTAAAGTCTAGTAATTTTTATCAATTATTCCCCTCTCGAGAGAGGCTAGGGGTGGATTATTAAAGTCAAAATCTATAAAATCGTAAAGTCTATAAAGTATTTAAATTAAAAACTTAAAATTCAAAATACTTTTAACTTTAACTTTTAACAAATTCAATGAACAATTCATTGTTCTGTTATTATGACGTCATGATCTCTTTTATTTTTTTAAGGACATCTTCCAGTGAAAAATCGGCCTTAACAAGATAAGTGGTCGCGCCCAGATCCAAAGCTTTTTGAATGTCATTGAGGTCGCCCAAGTTAGTCAGAATAATTACTGGGATAAACTTTGTCGTTTCGTCGTCTTTAAGCGCTTTTAAAACCTCAAAGCCGTCCATTTTGGGCAGGATAATATCCAGCAAAATCAGATCGGGAATTTCTTCTTTAGCTATTTCAAATCCTCTCTGTCCGTCAAGAGCGCTTAAAGCGCTGTATCCTTCGGCTGTTAAAACCTCCTGAAGAGTCTTTTGTAAAGTTGCTTCATCTTCAACGATGAGAATTTTTTGTTTATTTTCTTCCATAAGTTTAAATTAAAAATAAAAATTTCTTATAGCTCCTCTTTTGAGAGAGGAATAGTTAGCAGATATTATTTAGACGCGATTGGCAAGCTGAACCAAAAAACGCTTCCCTTTCCTTCTTCCGAAGTAAACCCTATTTTTCCTCCCGAACTTTCTATTATCGCCTTGGCGATATAAAGTCCGAGACCGGTGCCAACTGTTTGTTTTTTGGTTACATTATTGCTTCTGAAAAATTTATTGAAAACCTTTTTTTGTTCCTTTTCGGGAATTCCGACTCCGGAATCGTGGACCTGGCAACAAACAAAACTGCCTTTTTTAAGCAACTCTATCTCTACATTTCCCTTCATACTTGAATATTTAATGGCATTATCAATCAAGTTTTGAACAACCATTCTTGCCCTTATCGGATCAACGTAAACCTTGGGAATATTATCCTCTGATTTAAATTTTATTTGCGTGTTATTGGCTTTAGCAAAAAATTCCAGCTCTTTGACAACATCTTTTACTGTCTTGTCAAAAGAAATTTTTTGAGGGATCATTTTTATCCCTTCGTTTTCAATTCTTGAAACATCAAGCAGATCATTTACCAGCCTAACCATTCTTGACACATTTTCATAAGCGGATTTAAGATAATCGCTTTGTTTGTCGTTAAGTTCGCCTATTTTTTCTCCTCTCAACAATTCCAGCGACCATCTCATTCCCGTTAAAGGAGATTTAAGCTGATGAGAAACAATTGAAACAAACTCCGATTTCATCATACTAGCCCTAGCTACTTGCTCTACTCCCTTAATAATGGAGGAGCCGATTACAAAAATAATGATGCTTACCCCGGAAACGCTGATAATAACAATTTCCGGATTGTCATATCTTTTAGCGATCATATAGGTGCTTAGCATCGCCACTACATTCATTGTTCCCATTATTATAAATAAAAAACTGGGACATTGCCAAAGTCCCAGATGATATTCCCGGCATTTTTTAACAAAATTTAATTGATCCAAAAAATTTTTCATAATTTTTTATTTTCATTTTTCAATATTTAAATTATAACACATTTTAAATTTCAAGGCTAGTTTAAAAAATTTAGGCGTTGACATTTTTATTATTATGTATTAGGATTTTATTATTAAAACGATAAAGGAGGAACTGTAATGACTTACAATGTGGATGTATTGTATTCATCTCAAGTAAGAAGAAAAGCAAGAAAAGATCTAACAAACAAAATAAAAGGGGCAATGAAAATTGTCATTGTCGTAAGACAAGTTCCAAAAGGAAATGTGTTGCCGCGTTTTATCGGGAGAAAAGAAAAAACAGAAAGAGGTTTTTGCTGTTATATTTATCCCCCAAGTAAAAAGGTGCCAGCGAAAATAATAAGAGAACTGATCGAAGTAAAACTATCCAGTATTCATTGGATAGAGTTTCGTTCATAGCATTGTTTTACAGACAATGCTTTTATTTTTTTGTAAAAAACAAATAAACAACAATTGGAAATAATCCTATTAAGATCCATTGCGTGTGG
>DAOVOJ010000001.1 GCA_030629775.1 Candidatus Moraniibacteriota bacterium | reverse complement strand
CGTGCCGCTTGTTTTTATGGATCTGAAATTTCCCTCTGATCATATCGCTTGGGCGATAGAGCCAAACGGACAATGGGAGGCCGGTTGGCAGTTTATTTATCATATCGGCAACAACGCCGACAAAATTCTTTTCGCTTCCCGAATTCCGGAAATTTTGCTAATGCTCCTTTTGGGATTTTTTCTTTACAAGTGGACCGCGGAACTTTACAACCGAAAAGCCGCGCTCCTGGCTTTATTTTTATACGCCTTCTCCCCTACCATTATTACCCACAGCCGTTTCGTAACCACCGATTTGGGCGTCACGGTTTTTCTATTTATCGCCCTTTATTATTTTATCAAATTCATTAAAAAACCCGGTTGGAAAAATTTGATAATCGCCGGTTTAACATTGGGACTGGCGGAACTGGCAAAATATTCCGCCATTCTCTTACTTCCCTTTTTCGGAATCGTTACTTTAATCGCTATTTTCACTAAAAAATTATTCCCCTCTCAAAAAAAGGTAGGGATGCGTTCTAAAATAATAAAGCGCCTCAAACTCAGCGGTTTTTATCTCGGCTCGCTTTTTCTTATTTTCGTCATCGCTTATTTATTGGTCGGAGTATCTTATCAGGCGATTATGGCAAATTATCCGATTGAAAAACAGCATCAGCTGATCAGCGCTTCCTTACCTCCCACAATAGAATTATTTAAGCAGGAATTTGATCTTGACATTCTCCATCAGACCGCCGACAATCCGATCTTGCGGCCCTACTCGCAATATTTTCTGGGACTGGCAATGGTTCTGTCTCATGTTGAATGGGGACACACCACTTTTCTGATGGGTGAATTTTCCAATCAGGGCTGGTGGTATTATTTCCCCGTCGCTTTCCTGATCAAAATCCCGCTAGCTTTGCATATTTTGATTTTAATTACCCTGACCTTCTTTTTGTGTAAGACTTTAAAAACCGCTTGGATTGTAGGGACGAGTTTCAAACCCGTCCCTACAAAGCCCGCTATTCCCGCGATAATTAAAAAAATTAAAACCTTATTCAATAACCTCTTCTCCTACTCATGGAAACATCTCGCCGAAATAGCGATGTTCGGTATTATTGTCACTTTCGCTTTGGCGGGCATTACCGGCAAACTTAACATTGGCATCCGCTATATGCTGCCCATCCTGCCGTTTATTTATATTTTGGTCGCCGGACAAATTGTTCAATTGTTAGATTTAATAAATAAACAAAAAAGAAAATTTATACGCCTTACTTCTCACGCCCTGCTTTCTGTTCTTCTGGGCTGGTATCTTCTCGCCAATTTAAGTATTTATCCTTCTTACCTAGCTTACTTCAACGAGTTGATCGGCGGACCGGACAAAGGCTATATTTATCTGACCGATTCTAATTTGGATTGGGGACAAGATCTAAAAAGACTGGACAAATGGGTTGATGATTATAATGAGAGTTGCGATAATATCGGCGACGCAACACAAAACAATTTATGCGCCAGCCTAAGCAACAAACCAATTGAGAAAATCAAAGTTGATTACTTCGGCGGCGGAGTGCCGGAATATTATCTCGGCGACAAGTTTGTAGAATGGCATTCCGAATACGGACCCACTGATGGATGGATAGCCATCAGCGCCACCTTCCTCCAGATGAGCAAGCATTACAAACAAACAAAAAACCAGCCCTCTTACGAGTATCTGCTGGAAAATCACGAGCCCGTCACCAAAATCGGCTATTCTATTTTTATTTATTATCTTGAATAATAACAATCCCCTCTTAAGAGGGGCAGGGGTGTGTTGAATAAATTTCCAATTTTAAATTTTGTAATTTTTAATTAATTCTTAATTTCAAATTTTTAAACTTTTTGAATCTTTAGTTTTCTTTTTCTTACTGTTTAAAAATTAAAGAATTAGAAATTAAAAATTTAAACTTTAATACGCCCCCCCCCACAGCTCTCTCAAGAGAAAAATTATAAGAAAATCAACAAACCTTATACATCGCTGTGCCCCCACCAGGACTTGAACCTGGAACCGTTTGCTTAAGAGGCAACTGCTCTACCAATTGAGCTATAAGGGCATTTAAAAGTTTAGAATTTTTTAACTTTTGACTTTATAGACTTTCGACTTTACACTAATTTAGTACACCCGGTAGGACTCGAACCCACAACCTTCTGGTCCGAAGCCAGACGCTCTATCCAGTTGAGCTACGGGTGCAGTATTAGTTGATAAGTTTAGAAAAACTTATCCAACGAAATAATCCTATCACAAAAAACCACCTTTGACAAATGTTATAAAAGCGTTTATATTAAATCAATGAAAGATAGCTATCGCTAGTTTACAGCAATGGAGTTGTCAGAATAAATATTGAAAATTAGGAAATTAGAAATTCATTAAAAATTAAAAATTGGAAATTAAAAATTTTTTTATGGTGGCTATAGTGTAGCGGTAACACTAGAGGTTGTGGTCCTCTCATCTCGGGTTCAAATCCCGATAGCCACCCACATTGGAACATTGAACCCTTTGATAGATCTTATCAAAGGGTTTTTTGTATAAAATAAGCGTTTTAATGGTAACATTTTAAAAAGTACTCTTCACTGTTATTGTCCCGCCATGATAACTTAATTTATACACCAGTTTTTCTTTGTAAAAGATTGTTTTATGTCCATAATAATATTTTTTAATTCTTTAAGAAAATTTACTGTTTAACATTTCTTCCGGCAATATTCTTTTTCATTTAGAACCTTAATTCCATTCTTTTTCAAAAACGCAGTTGCGACACCGTCTCCTTCAATCAGCTTTCCGGAAAAAGTCCCGTCATAAGTTAAACCGCATCCGCAGGATGGGCTTTTTGATTTCGCGATAAATTCTTTGGCGTTTACAAGTTTAGCGATCCTTAAAGCTTCTTCCGCTCCTCTAATAAATTGCTTGGTAACATCTTCCCCATTTTTATTTACAACTTTACATTTTCCACTTAAAACATCTTTCCCCGTGCCGCCTTGAATTTCTTGTGGAATTCTTGGAGTTTTTAATCCTCCTAATTGTTCCGGGCAAACCATAATTGCTTTTCCTTGCTTGACCAAATCAATAACTTCTTGGCAGGGTTTTGATTTACCGTTCCACATACAATTTATTCCCGCCAAACAAGCGCTAACAATTTTCATAGATTTAATGTTAATTTTTAAAAAATAAAAAGCTAACCAAAAAGGCTAGCATTAAAAGTCAAGTAAATTTTTCTGTTGACTTAACAATTCTCTTAATTCTTTTAGAGATTTCTTCATCCCCCTCCTATTTATTCCTACGAAAGGTATCTCTATTTTCTCTTTGGCCAATTGACTTTTCAAAGATTCAATAAAAATACCTGATTGATGAAAGGTTCCTTTGTTAGAATACTGAAGTTTAATTGAACAAGACGGGGAAAATTCTATTCCCAGAATTGCCACAATTTTATAATCGTTGGCAAGAATCGCTTTTATCATATCAGTAACTTCAGAAGCTGAGCGCTGGCATACTTCCCTAAATTCTGGCGTATCATATTTACTTATTCCTTTGGGACCTCTTTTTAGTCCATTCTCATATCCTCCAAGCCGGCTTTCAGGACAAGGCATTTGAATTATATTTATCTCGTGTCGCAAAATTTCCTCAACTATCGGTTTTATTGTGGCGGAGTAACCATGCCTAACAATACCCTGAGCCTGAAAAGCCTGACAGATAAGGCAGAAGGGAATAAAAATAAACCTTCTGCTTCTTTGGTCTGGAGTTTTAATTTCTGAAATACTCATAGCATCTTTCCTCCTTTACTTACTTTGCTTAAAGCTCCTGATTGAGTGGCGATGATTTCTCGCGCTCTAGGCAATATGATTTTATCAAAATAATTTTCTACCGCCTCTTGAACTTCTTTGTCTGGCGCTTTTCCTTCCAGCAAAGAAACACCTATCAAACATTGTGGTTCCAGTGTCTTTGGAACAAATCCTCTCATCAGTAAAAGATTTTTTCTTTCCCAGTCCGAATTCAGATTCCACACTGGCAACAAAAGTTCAATTGAATATTCGGCCAAAAAGTCCTTGAACTTCTCTATCATCCCAGGTAATTCTATCACGAATCCCTGATCTTTACGAGCTCCATCGGCGATGTATTTGATTCCCATTTGCTTGGCTTTGATTATTGACCAAACATACATTGACGATCGGCAAGTCAAACAATTAAACTGCGAAACAGTTAATTCACCATATTCATCAATGACCTCGCTTGGCTTCATATTGAAATAGGGTAAGAAAAAATTCCGCCAAATTCCAGCCGTATGATGCACGCCTAGAAATTCCGCTTCGTCTTCTCCATAACGCTCTATAATTCTCCTTGCTCCATGTTCAACATTGTCCGCTTTTAATCCAGCGCCGTTTTCAAAAGTAACCATATGAATCTTAAAACCTTCTTCTATCAAATAGCATCCCGACAGAAAAGAATCCTTTCCTCCTGAAAACAGTAATACCGCTTCTTTCTCTTTCTTCTTCTCTTTATTCATTCCAATCAGCTCCTTTTGTTATTCTTAAACTCCAATCTCTATCTTTGTAATAGAAATTTTTTTAGAGTTCAAGCTTCAGTATGTGAAATAATCACAAACTAAAACATGAACTCTAAAATCTCAAACCTTCAATTTAGCCAACCCTCAAAAGATTCTCTTATTTGTAAAGAGCTATTTTTTATTCCTCCCTTTATCTTAATTTTAACATTAAAGGAGTTTTTCAGTTTCGTCAACTCAAAACAAAAGTGGAACCCTAATGCCAAAATGCCATACAATAATAACGCGGAATATTTAATAAGTTTTGCACATGGGTTCCACAGGGCTATCGCCACTATGGAACCAACATACACATTAAAATTTAAATTACCTAAAAACCTGCTATACTTAGCAGGTTTTTAAAATGTATACGCTGGCGTTGGATAATATTTCCTTCAACAGTTTAACTTCTAATATTTTTTACGCTTGAAGCTAGCACCTTTTCTTCGGTCGGAAAAATTATTTGACGGGCGGCCTTTTGACCTGCCACGGCCTCTGCTTGAGCGGCTGGAATAATTCCGCCTGTCCTGGTTGTCATCGTCAATTCTATAAGCAGCGCTTTGGTTAAATTTATTTTTCGGCAGATCCTCCGGAAGCTTGGAAATCAGCAGCTGTTTTTTGATCAAGCGTTCAATTAATTTTATGCCATATTTTTGATTTGGCATCGCGAATGAGATCGCGTGTCCGGAGTGTCCCGCGCGCCCGGTTCTTCCTATTCTGTGAACATAATCCTCGGCGCTGTCGGGCATATCAAAATTTACAATGAGTTCAATATTGGTCACATCTATTCCTCTAGCGGCGATGTCAGTCGCGACCAGAAATCGATAAGTGCCTCTTTTAAATCCCGAGAGCGCTTTTAGCCGTTGGCTAAGACTTCGATCGGAATGGATTTCGGAAGCTTTGTATCCCATTTTTCTGATGGCATAAGCGATTTTTTTTGCGCCAAATTTTGTTCTGGTAAATACAAGCGTGCTTCCTTTATGTTCCTTGATAACATTTTCAAGCAAGGCTAGCTTTGCTTCCCTGCTGACAATAAACATTTCATGCGTAACGTTCTCCGCCGCGGATCCGGCGGGCGCCACTTCAACTCTCACAGGAAGTTTCATATATGTTCTGGCAATGTCAACAATATCAGCCGGCATAGTCGCGGAGAATAACATCGTTTGCCTTTTTTTTGATACATTTGTTAATATCCTTTTTATCTGTGGCGCGAAACCCATATCCAACATTCTGTCCGCTTCATCAAGCACTAAGACTGAAACTTTGGACAGGTTTACTGTTTTTCTCTCAAGATGATCAACCAGTCTTCCCGGAGTGGCAATTATTATATCAGGTCTTCCGCGCAAAAGTTTAATTTGGCGATGCATATTTTGCCCTCCGATCAAAACCGTTGTTTTAATGTGCAAGTCTTTGGCAATTTTATTAATTGCTCCATTTACCTGCAAGGCCAGCTCTCTGGTTGGGAGAATAATAAGTCCGTTTCCGCCTGATTTCGCCAATCTTTGAACCATTGGGATACTAAAAGCCAAGGTTTTGCCTGTGCCGGTTTGAGCAATACCCATAATATCCTTTTCTTTCAGCGCGATTGGAATAGATTGATGTTGGATCGGGGTTGGGGTTGTAAAGTGTAAACGATCCAAAATTTTCAAAATTTTAGGCGTTATGCCAAGCCCGTCAAATGTTGTTTGTGTCATATAATAAAAAATATCTGACCCGTAAATCTCAAGGTCAGATATTTAACTGAAAAAGAAATAAGCAAGTCTGTTAATTAAGCAAATTAACCGTATCACACTTAAATATTTTTGTCAACGATGAATCACTACAAATAATCCCCCGTTTTATATTTTTCTTTTTTGGACACCATAATTATCTTGTCCCAGCTATGCCCTCTTCTCAAAAAAGCACGCGCTGAAGAAAAAGGTCTTTTCTTGCGATTTTCCAGCAAGTAAACCGCGTCAGAATCATGGTATTTGATCAGAGCGCCGTCCGGATGCGACTTTGCGCTTGAAATATTTTTTCCTTCCGAGTATTCATTTAACAAAACACCACTTATGGTTTGGATCCAATCCCATTTATATCCCAACTTTTCAAATATATCCGCGCTTTTGATCCAGCGTTTACTGTTACCACTTATGACATACACTTTATAATCAAATCCTTTAATTAAAGAACCGTCTGTAAATTGTTTCGTTAAAGGCCTGGTGGTAAAACTCATTTCCTTTGTAGTTGTACTCTTCTTATGAAAACTGCCATGGGCTTTTATTTTATAGTAATAGGTGGTGCTTGGCTCCAAATCGCTTAATCTGATCTGGTGATTTAATTGGCGTGATGTTGAAATATTTACTTTATGCTTATGCTTGCCCGACTTGCTGCCATAATAAATAACACTCTTGGCCACTAAATTAGTTTTAAACTTAACGATCGCCATTCTGGGAAAAATCATATTTGCGTCAAAACTAAGCGGTTCAATTTTATAGATAGTTACGTCGGGAGCTGTTTTTGTCCGGCTGTGAGTGTTAAAAACCAAAAATGCGGAAGCTTTATTTCCCGATTTGTCTTTAGCCACAATTTTCAGGTAATATTTCGTTTCCGGCTTCAGCTTATGTATAAACAGTTCATGTTTTTTGTCGTAGCTCTTATAAACGGCTTTTTTATTTAAACTGTCAGGATCAACTCCACAATATATGGTTGCATTCGTTTTCTCGCTAGTCGTCCAGCTTAACGCCGCCGCGTCGCTAATTACCTGCAAAATTTTCTTCTCCACAAATCTGGGTCTGGTCGTTTCCAGTTTTTTCATGCCTTTGGTTGAAAAAGTTTGCAGAAATGCCTCTGTTTTATTTTGCGCCTTGTCAATTGCCACAATTTTATAATAATAAGTTTTATTTTTCTGCAAACCGGTTAAAACAGTCTTGTGATAATGATCATAAAGGCTATAGCCAATATATCTATCTAAGTTATCGGGACTATTTCCAAAATAGACAATTCCTTTGGTAGGTTGGTCAGTAGCCCATTTCAATTTAGCCGTCCCGTCCTTTATCTCATACACCTCAATATTGCTAAACTTAACATTAGCCGATGCTTCTAAAACGCAGCCTATTGATACAAGCGTTATAACTGTGAAGATAATTATTATGATTTTCAGCAGATTTCTCATATTGTTTTTTTTAGTTTTACATCGCATAATTGTCGCGCATTCTGTATGAAGTGTCAACTATTTAGGGTCTGCTTGATTTTTACCGATCATTCCCCTCTCAAGAAGAAAGTTCGCTTTCATTAAGACAATATTTCACTTCCTGAAAATTTTTCCTGAACTCGGCCACTTTTTCTTTCATTATCTCAATATCTTTCCCGTCTAAAATAACTTCTTTTATCAGTTCGGCGATTATTTTCATTTCTTCTTCTTTCATTCCGTATCTCGTCATTTCCTGAACACCGAGACGGATTCCCTTGGGCTTATTAGGATTTGCCGAGTCTCCGGAAATGATATTTTTATTTAAAATGATGTTCGCTTCTTCTAATTTCTTAGCGACAAAATCCCCTCTTCCCTGTTTTTCAACATTAGCGACCACTTGATGGCTTTCCGTAAATCCTTTTTCTTTTCCCAAAATATCAAAACCGAGATCATTAAGCTGCCCCGCCAGCGCCTTAGAATTTTTTAAAATTTGCGAAACATAATCTTTTCCAAAACGCTCCATTTCTTCCAGCGCGAAATAAAGCGGCGGGGTGCAGTGAAGATGATGATTGGATAACACACCGGGAAAAACTTTATCCTGAATTTTTTTCTGTAAACCTTCTTCAATATTTCCTAAAATTATTCCTCCCTGCGGACCGGGAAAAGTTTTGTGCGTGGAAGAAGTAATAATATCCACTCCTTCTTCCAATGGATCTTGAAAAAAACCGGCGGTGATCAAGCCAAAAACATGCGCCGCGTCATAAATAATTTTCGCCCCGACTTGATCGCAAATTTTTCTTAATTCTTTAATCGGCTGAGGAAACAGAATTACCGATCCGCCAATGACGATAAATTTTGGTTTTATTTCCAAAATTTTCTTTTCACTTTTCTCCAAATCAATCGTCATTGTTTCACCGTCAAATCCAAGATTAAAACTTTTTAATCCCAGTATTCCCGCCGCCCCGGCTTTTTCGTGCGAAACATGAGAACCGCCCTGAATTCCCAAACTTAAAATTGAATCGCCTCTCTCGGCTAAAGCGGAAAAAACAGCCATATTTGCGGAAGTTCCCGAGATCGGACGAATGTCAACAAAGTTCGCGTTAAAATGTTTTTTAAATTTTTCTTGCGTCAAATCTTCCATCTCATCAACATATTCCAATCCCTGATAATATCTTTCAAACGGCAGTCCTTCCGCGTAACGATGCATCAAGTCAGAAATATAATACTTCTCGCAAAAAGGCGACATCACATTTTCCGAAGCGATCAAATTGACGCAATTCTCCCGCCAGTCGTTATGGTTTTTTAAAAGTGATAATATTTTTTGCATAGTTTTTTATAATGTTTATAAATAGCACACTAACAAACACTGACTAAAGGCACAGACGAACACAGATTATTTTAATTTTTATCTGTGTTTGTCAGTGCCTTTAGTCTGTGTTCGTCTGTGTCAAATTAATTAACTTATTCCCCTCCCCACTCCGCCCATTTCGCGAAAATTTTCTCCTGCGCTTCAACCGCTTTCTCTCGATTAAACTTCTCAGTGCTTATTCCTTTTCTTAGTTCTTTGTGAGTTGGAATAAAAACATCGGATTTTGGATTTTTAAAAAGGCAAACCGGATAAAAAGGGTGCTGTTTTCCCTCTCTGACACCCGTAACATTCGCTTCCGGACAAATCCCCTTAACAAAACCGCGGCAGCCGACCATTCCCCTGATAATCGGAAGTTCTTTGGTCAGATTAAGATGTAACTGCGCGGCAAGACATCGCATCTCCGGAGAAGTTCTTACGCAAAGCCGAAGAGAAAGTAAATTTAAAAGAGATCTTAAATTGATCGTGAAGTGATAGATCCCAACCGCTTGACAAAATGGCAACATATACCGCGCTGATTCTCGTGGCAATCCTTCGTTTATAAACTTTTCGTAAGTCTCAATGCTTTGTTCGATTTTTTCCAAAAAAATTCTCTGAGATTCCTGATTCTGGTCATCCAGAAGATGAAAAGGAACAATGATCTCATAAACCGGCTCTTTCTTTTCCATTCCCTTATTTGCCTGAATATATCTCGTTGAAAAACCGGAGTGGCTTGCCATTCGGTGTTCCAGAAGTTCAGGCGCGTTTCCCTTCGTCATTTGAATATCAAATTTGATAATAATATGCTCCAAAGCCGAACCGTAATCATTTTTAATAATCATTTTAAAAACATCTTCTCCTGAAACAGTTGGAGGCACCCCGCTCATTCTGGCGGAATAGACCACTTCTTTCCAAGCATCCTCCCCCTTAACAACTTCAAAATTCCAAATTTTTGGTTTAACGGCTTTTATTTTCATACTGTTATTTTTAATTATTATAAATACTCCCGCCCCACGCCTCTTCTCGTCATCCCTGCGGAGGCAGGGATCCACTACTACCTTAAATATTAATAAACTCTAAAAATTTATTGGTTAAGCAAATCATAATATAAATCTCCCCACTTAGAATTAAGTTTTTCAATTAAATTTATTTTCCATTCCCTTTTCCATTTTTTTATTCGCTTTTCTCTCTGAATAGCAATGCGAACATCATTAATTTCTTCATAATAAACAAGTTTGTGAACTTTATATTTTTTTGTAAACCCTTCAATGAGATCGTTTTTATGTTCATAGACTCTTCTAAGTAAATCGTTTGTTACGCCAACATACAAGGTGCCGTTTTTTCTGCTTGCAAGAATATAAACATAATATTGTTTTTCAGTAACCATATTTAATGCCTTTCTTGAAATAATAGGGAAATAGTCAAATGGCAAAGCTCATAGTAATAGTGGATTCCTGCCTCCGCAGGAATGACAAACATTGTCTAGTCCAAATACTCCACTCTATTCCTCTGATGTTCTTCAAAGGTTCTGGCAAAATACGCTTTGCCTTCCGGATCAGTTAGGAAATAAAAATAATCTGTGCTAGCGGGATAGACAACCGCGTTGATAGCGTTCAGTCCGGGATTGCAGATCGGCGCCGGCGGCAGGCCGTTGTATTTGTAAGTGTTATACAACGAATCAATTTGTAGATCCTCATAGCTGGCTTTTCTTCTCCCCTCGCCGATGACATAATTTATCGTCGCGTCTGATTGCAAAGGATGGTTAGCCGCCAAACGATTCAAAAAAACGCTGGCAACTTTTTTCATATCTTCTTCCCGCCCCGCTTCTTTTTCTATTATACTCGCCAGAATTATTATTTCAAGAACAGTTTTATTTTGCTTTTTTATTTCTTCTCTTATTTCAAAAGACAATTTTTTGTCAAAGTTATTCAGCATTTTCTCAATAATTTTTTCAGCGGTGGTTTCCTGATAAAATTTATACGTATCGGGAAATAAAAAACCTTCTAAATTTCCGCCATTTATTTTATCCCCCAAAAAACTATACTGAGAAAAATTTATTAATTTATTCTCCAGCAACTCCCCTTCTTTAATTAATTCCTTTTTTATTAGACGCTTTTCAATTTCATCAAGAGTAAATCCTTCCGGAATGGTCACTTGAACTTCGTTTGATTTTATCTGCCCTCCCGCGAAAAGATCGGCGATCTCCGGAATGGCCATTGACGCGCTTAAACTATATTTTCCCGCCTGAAGCTGAGAGGCGATTTTTTTCTGCCAGACATAGATTTCAAAATAATCGCTTCCGGTAATTAAACCTTCTTTTTCTAAATTCGCGGCGATTTTTTTAACTCCCTGTCCATTTTCAATAACAAATTCTTTTTGGATATTATTATCGCTGAACGGCCGGTTAATTTTGTTCTCAATATAAAAACAACCGGCTGCGACAATAATAGCAAACAGAAAAAACAGAATAATAATTGATAAGATTATTTTTTTTATCATAATAACAGAATATGGAATTGTGAATTACACGTTTTAACTTGTCATCCCGAGCGACGATAGGAGCCGAGGGATCTGTCAATGGATAAAATGTGTGTTTCAATTATTTTTATTCAAAAGCAAGCATCTTATGTTTACAGATTCCTCCACTCCGTTCCCTCTTCGGCTATCACCGCAGGGTCACTTCGGTCGGAATGACAGTGAACATGTAATTCCCACTTCACTATTCCCCTACCAACGGTACAAAAGCAAATCCGGGAAATTCTTTCTCGGTAAATTTATTTTCATCCTCCTTGACAACCAGCCAGATACTGCCTTCAACCGGAATAACTAATCGCCCATTAATTTTTAACTGCCTTTTCAATTCTTCGGGAATTCCGCCCCTGGCCGCGGCGGCGACAATAATTTTATCAAAAGGGCTCTCTTCTTCCAAGCCCTTTGAACCGTTTCCTAAAATAAATTTTACATTTTTAAAATGATATTTTTTAGCGTTATTTTCGCCAAAAATTTTCAGTTCGGGAATTCTTTCAACAGCGTAAACTTTTCCTTTCTCGCCCGCTATCTCCGCCAACAACGCCGTCTGCCATCCCGAACCAGACCCAACGTCCAGTATTTTATCACCTTCTTTCGGTTCAAGCAACTCCAGCATAAAAGCGACGGTCAGCGGCTGAGAGATCGTCTGCCCGTAGCCGATCGGCAAAGGCGCGTTGATGTCCGCCTCACCTTTCAATTCCTCCGGCACAAAATCAACCCGTTTTATTTTTCTGAAAGCGTTAATAATGCGAGGAGATTTAAGATAGCCTTGCTGGATAAGATCGTTGATGAGCTGTTTCATGAAATATTCTAAAAGCACCAAATTCAAAATTACAAAATAAACTTTAACTGTCATCCTGAACTTGTTTCAGGATCTGTCGTCTGTTATATTTAGCTTTAAGATAAATATAAAAGCATAATGTAGCACATGACAGATCCTGAAACAAGTTCAGGATGACAATTTTAATGTATTCCGTAATTCAAAGTGATTTTGGATTTGTAATTTTTTACAGTATAACACCTGTGTTTTATAATTTAAGAAGCTTTATTTAATTCCTCTAACAATTTCTCCAAATCAATCTGATACATCCCGCAAATCTGTCCGAGTTTCAAATCGTTCATTTCATACTGAACGCAGGGACAGCCCAGGCAAGGAAAATTATGCTTTTCCAAAATTTCTACATTTTTAGGATTGTCCAAAATTTTAGCCAAAATTGTGTCTTTGGTAATTTCGTTTTTCATTTTTGTAAATTAATTATTTATCAAACTTTATAAAATACTCTTTTGGTTTTAATTCGTTTTTTAATATTTCTTTCCAACTTGCGTCTACCTCGGAAACTCGCTTTACTTCGCCGTTGTGATCGCAAAGCGGATCCACGGCTCTTGATTTACAAAACACCTGAGCGTCGTAATTCTCCGGGTCGTTTTTGAATTTAATTTTATTGTTCATTCTATCAAAAAGAAAATTTAACTTCTTATCTTTTTCCAGATAATTTCCAACTTTTGACAACACTATTTTATCCGTCGTATATAGATCACTCTCGGAAATATACTTTTTCTGCAAAGCATATCTCAAGTAATCGCCTACAGTTCTGAACATCACCGCGGAATATATGTCCGAATAATATTTTTTATTTAACTTAAAAAATAATTCAGCGTATTTTTTCGCGCTTTCAAAGTCTTTAAATAGCCACTGCTTATTTTTTGTGACTAAACTGTTAAGAAAATAATTTAAATTATCAATGTTTATCTCTCTAAAAATAACCGCTGCTCTTAAAGAATAGTCAATTCTGTCCGCGCACAAATCAGGCAATTCTTTTTCTTCCAGTGGAAAGTTCTTATCGTTTAAGATATAATCCGGATCTAAATTATATTTTTCAAGTATCGCGGGTATTTCCGACTTTTCCACAAATTTTCTAAAAGTATTATCTTGGTGATTTTGCTCTTTTTCGGAACCAACATCTAAAACATAATCAACGCAATGAGAAAAAGCGGAGTGCGAAACATCATGAATCAGTCCCGCGATTTGCTCTTCAAGAGAAGCGCCATACTTTTTCAAAAGACAAAACACTCCCAAAGAGTGCTCAAAACGGCTGTGAGCGGTGCCCGGATTATACGGTTCAAAATAACCGGCTTGATCTATCTCTTTCAACCTTTGAAGCGTCGGACTTTCTATCAGCTCCAAAACCACCGGCTCCATAATCTCAACCTCTCCATAAATTCTATCCGTGTAATTCATATTCTTGTATTAGCCCAGCACATTCTGGATAATAAATGATCACTAACCATACAACCCTCAACTTAAATTTAATTTAAGCTCCAGCAGTATTTCTCAGTGTTATATTACAATTGTATCACAATTATAATATAATGACCAATCCATTGGTTTTTCCACAAAAATCCAAAATATACACGAATTTATTCATAAATTATCAAACAAGCACGAATCAAAAGAAGCCTGGCTTCCTACAGAAAGCCAGACTTCTTCGTAATTCAATCTGTCGGGGCAACAGGATACAGTTGGGAACAATTTCCCGATGGTTTGGGTGGGGATTTTGGAGAATTGGGAGAGAGTTGAGGGAAAGTTGGAGAGGATAAGCAGCTTATTAACCAAGGAAAAGAAATAATATTATGGTTCTTGCACATATAAAAAACAGATTAAACAGAATCGAAATTACACAGTTCTATATAAGTGCAAAATGAGATTTTGTCTCGTTTTTTACAAAAGTCCAAATTTTTTTTGAGTGAACAGTTTCTATTTTTTCTATTAACTATGCAAACTATGTAAATCACGAAAAAATAATTTTAAGCATATCTTTTAATTGTTTATGCTTTTCAGGTTTTACTTTTTTTTGAAGATTCATAAAAATTCCTTCTTCTATATTATCTAAATCGTGGTTTAACGAAGCTTGCGATAATATGCTCCTAAATATTTTAAGTTTTGTTTTGTTGTCTATTAACCGTTCAATTAAAAGTAGAAAGAAAAGATCAGCAAGTACCACTTCCAAAGATTGAATACTTGTTTCTTTTTGCACAAGTGTAAAGATTATATCTTGTATTTTCTCTATCTTATAGCTTGCCTTTTTTAAAAAATAATATATAAAAGTCGCATCTATTGGAAGAAATTCATATTTAAGTCCTATCATTTCTTTCTGTAACTCAAATCGCTTATCAAGCGATATTACCCCTTTTATTTGTGCTAAATTGATTAAAGATTGAGTAGAGAAAGATTTTACTCTGTGTTCATTTTTTAAAATAACTCGCAATATGCGGTCATCACAATAAATGGGCAAATTAAGATCTTCAGCAAGAAAAATGCTATTTTTTGTTGTTTCATGAAGAGCGTTAATTAAATTGCGTTCATCTCCCGACCTTTCTTTGGATAATCCGTGAATTTCGCAAGATTTATCCTTGCTTAAAAAATCTCTAATTTTTTCTAACGAAGCAACTGTTTTTTGTACTTGTTCTGGAGAAATATCAATTAACTTGTGCTGACCATCAATTTTTCCAAAAATTGTTTGTCCTTTGCGCACCGAAATTCTATGCTCGTCGATTGATTCTGTTAATTCATCAATTACACTTTGATGCACATAAATTTTCTTGAATAGTTTTGATAATAATTCAAGCTGATTAAAGTGAGTCAGAAGAAATAATGGATAAATATCAACAACAATAGAATTGTCGCAATACTCTTTAATTGTTAAAGCTTCTGTTGAAAGCTCGTCTGGCGAGCCAAATAAAATTTTTATCCCAACATCTGGCATTTGAGTAAAGGCAGCCCAGACATCAAATGGTTTTCTGTTTGTAAACTTTGGGATAACAGCAAGCGGAACCTTGGATTCTCTATAAAGCCCAGTTGCATTTTCTGTTGACTCTGCTAACTGATCAGCCATTTTTAACATGGGACCGATGCCTTTATCTTTTACTTCGAAAGTTTGTAGCGCTTTTTCTTCGGGAAACCTTTTACTAAATTCGCCAATTGATTTTTGAAATAGTTTTACATATTTATCTTCAAAATCTTTTCCTCCCGCCTGTTCCCTACGTAAAAATGTAAAAATGTAAGCAAGATGAGCTTTTGGATTATTAGAATCGTTTTCTAAAGCTTTATAAGTAAGCTCCAATGCAATTTTCCGTTCCCCGATAAATTCATAACCGCCCGATAATATCACAACATCGTCAGTTTCAGTTACTCTATTTCTTACAGCGTCATAAGCTTTTTTTGCCTCATATTCTTTGCCCAGTCTAAATCTACACATTCCATAAAATACGAGGTATTTAAGATTGTCTGAGGTTTTTTCAAAAAGTTTTCTAAAAGAAGATGATGCTTTTTCAAGATTACCCAAGTAAAGATTCGAATACGCTTCTACCTGTTGAATTAAAGAATGTTTACGCACAGATGTGCCTAATGTATCTATCCATTTTAAGAGATTTCCATACTGTCCTGAATTATATAGACATTCAGCATATTTAAGAGTTCCCGTAGTTGTTTCTTCAATGTTGATATATTTCCGATATATTTCTGCAGCACGGGAATAATCTTTTGTGCTATATAAGAAATCAGCTAAATCCATTTCAGTCAACATTTTTTCCGATTCTGATTTTGAGCTTTCCAATGCCTTCTGAAGTAATAATTCCACGCCCGACATTCCCAATCTCTGAAGATGTGCGGCACGAATTCGTAACGCTTGAGAATTATCAGAAAAGTTTTCTTCCAGTTTTTTTAATAATGCTTCTGACTTGTCATTGTCCAATCTTTTTGAATATAACTCCACTCCAAGTTCTGCAACATCCAAATCTAAATCTTTTTCTTGTTCTAGTAAGGGAATAATTATTTTTTCCGCGGTATCTAAATCACCAGTTCTCAAAGAACAAAAAGCACTGTGTCTATCCACGCTAAATTCGTCTCCTCCTAAATCTTTATATTTTTTAAAACTACTTATTGCTTCTTTATGCTTACCAAGTTTTAGTTGAGCTATCCCCTTATTAAGAAAAGGGGTAGGAGATATGGGATCAATAGAGATAGCTTTTAACGCAAATTCAATTGCCTCATCAAATAAACCAAGAGCAACAAAGCAGCCAGATAAATTAGTATATGCCATCTCTAAATCAGCTTTCTGTTCCTTGTTCTGTTCCTTGTCTTGTAAAAGTTCAACTGCCCTTTTTAACCAAGAAATAGCTTTCGTGAATTTTTCTTTTATAGCGGAAGGTATTTTATCCGGCAGGAAAGCATTATTTTTAACAAATTCTCTTGACCCAATCATGACATTTTGAGCAGCTAAAAAGTACGCTTTAATATTTTTTGGTTCAAGATGAATAACTTTCTCAAAGCAGAAAATTGCGGTATCGTAGTCATCCTTGGACATTGCTTCAAATCCCTCATACCAGCACGACAACGCTGTTTTGCCCTTTTCTTTCAGGAATGGTATCAACTCTTCATATCTTTCTAAAGTGTACAGAATATTTGCCTTAACAGAAATTGCGTGATTATCAGTAGGATGTTTTTTTAACAGATCTTCAATTATTACCAGCCCTTCTTTTGGATTATCTTTTAAGGATTTTGATAAAGCATAATTCGCAATTGCTATTGACTGGTCTGGTTTAAACGAATAAGCTTTTTCAAAAAATTTCGCTGCTTCTCTTGTGTTTCCGAGATTTAATTCACAAGCACCTAAATTATTATGAACTCGAAAAAAAAGATGCGGGTCTATTTTTTCTGATTCCGAATTTAAATCTCTTAAAATTGTTTCATATTCCTTTTTTGCTGCTTCGTTTTTTTCATCATCTATTTTTATCCTTGCTTCGTCAATACGCCGTTGATAATTTTGTTCCAACTTCGTTCGATATTTCCTCTTGACATCGTTGACTGATTCCGTATGCCCTGTAATTTTTAAATCTAATAAATCTATTTTCTGTTCAATGTCTGGCTGAATTAAATCTGGAAATTGACTTCGTAAATTGGAATGATTTGTAAAAAATACTGTCAACTTGGGACTTGCCCACGCTATACCAATAAACCCTCTCTCCGCAGCCTCTGTTCTAATATAAGTATGAACATCCTCTCGTAGTTCCGCGGGGGTAACAAAAATCCATTTTTCAATAATATATTTTCCAGAATCAACAAGTTCTTTTGCTTTATCCAAATCCTCTTTTATTTTTAATTTACATTTTGAATCAGTTGCTTTGTTTGGTTTTTTGGGACAGTAAAGTTGAAAAAGTGTTTTTTGCTTTTCTGAATACCCATCATTTCCTTTATCGCCACCGCTATCATCAATAGTTTGAAAATCATCAAATTCAGCAGCAAAAAGATGCTTACAAAGTTTAGAAAATTGGTCTGGTGAAATGATTTGGCTTATATTATCCATTATTTTAAATACTTAAATATTGTTTAATTATTTTTACTTTCTAAGAAAACAATTATTCTATTAATTGTTTTATCAAAATTTTTTATTATTTCATGCTCTAAAACCCTTAAAACTTTCCAATTTAGTTTTTTATTTTTCTTTTTTAACAGTGATACCTAAAAATCCTAATAGACTTTCCAATTTTCTTTCAGCGTTGCTTTCGTTATAATTTATAATTATCCTATCAACTTTTTTTAATATTTTAACAGGATCATTATATTTCTTATTCTTAACAAAAATTTTAATCTGCTCTTTTTTGATATCAGGGAACATATCTCTTATTTCGTCAATTACCTTTTCAATTTTTTCTAAAGCCTCAACGGCTCTTTCTTTATTTTCCATGTTTTAAATTAGATTAGTTAATTATTTTCTATTGGTATATATTTAATTTCTAAATCAGGTTTCATTTTAATAACATCCACTACCCGCCCTGGAATATAAAAATCTCTTTTCATTATTATCGGTTTGTAGTGTTTGTTTTTTGATTCGGGATTTAAAATTATGGCATTTTCTGCAAAATGAAGCTTCTTTATAACAATATTGTCATCTATTATTGCTACCACGCGATCATTTTCTTGCGCCTGTGCAGTATTAATTTTTTCTACTAATATATAATCGCCTGAACTGATTCCCGCTTCTTGCATACTCGCGCCTATTGCTTTAACCACCACCATATCCTTAATACTTTTCCCACCTGGAATAAAATTTTTATCTATGGTTATATATTCATCTATTTTTTCATCCGCGAATATGCTTGCATCATCGCATCCAACAGACGCAACGACTGGCAATAATATCGTGTCAAAATCCGTTGTCGTTCCTATGTTTGCAAGCTCTATGCCTCTTTTTTGATTATGTTTGCGATAAATAAATCCTTTTTTCTCTAGTGCTTCAAGATATTGAACAACAGTTCGTAAAGAATTGACGGCTAATGCTTCTTTTAATTCAGTGATTGTAGGAGAACAGCCATATTTATTAAAATACGACTCTATTAAATTGAATACTTTTCGTTGTTTTTTAGTAAGCTTTGAAATCTCCATATTTATAGATTAGCATAAATAAAATATATGTCAAGGATTTTTACATCATAAAATACAAAACATACATAGAACAGTAAAAACAAGTACAAAAAAAGAGGATCTTATTCCTCTTTTTATGTAAATTTTGAGAGAGCTATAAACCAATTTTTGCAGAATCACAAACAACATAATGTAAATATTCAACTGTTCTGTCTGCTTTATAATTTCTATTTTTATCTGCCTTAAATCTGTTATAATCTTTTGTAAAATGTCCATACTCCCCGCGCAAACTCATAATTTCTTTTATATCTTCTAAAGACATTATTCCTTCGTTGTTATAACTTAAAAAGATATATTTTACTTTTGCCTTTGAAATTAAATCTTTAAAAGCATTTTTTGCTTCCACGCGAGAACAATATAATGACTTTTGATTTTCATAATCTCTTAATCCAGTTTTGCCATGAATTTTGGGATTATCATATTTTGCGATTGTTTCAAGTATGTGATAATTTGACGCATATTGCCTGTGATTATATGGAGGATCTAAATATAGAATATCCCCTTTTATTTTTTTTGTTAAAACATTTATGTCTTCATTATAAACTTTATGTTCTTGATCATTAATAATTAATTCAGCTGGTTTTAAAACAAAACTTTTTTGCGCGGATTCTTTTAATTTTTTCAAAAATGCACCATAAACAGAAGCAGTATTCGCGCATTTATCAACTGATTCAATTAAACTTGTTAGCAAAAAATAATATTCATTATTATTTATCAATTTCTCTTTTCTCCATTCTTCAATCTTCTTTCTTATCGCATCACATCGCATTCCGTTTGCGTCTGAAAAATATTGCCTTTGTATTTCTCTATCTTCCGTTCCGCCTAAACAATAATTTTTATAAACAAATCCTTTAACTTCTTTTAAATTTTCCAAATAATCACAAACAAAATCTTTTCTGTTTTCTGTTTTTACTTTTTTTAATTCAGATAATTCTCTTATTAACTTTGAGAACATTAATTCTTTGTGATTTTCAATATAATGTTTATTTAAAACATAGCTATAATATTGAATATCATTAGCGATTATTTTATACCCTTTCTTTTTAAAATAATTCCCAACAATTCCAGTCCCAGCAAATAAATCACAAAAAACATGGCAGTCTTTGTTAACTACTTTATTAATTGAATTTTCTAAAAATTCAAGAAGTGATAATTTAGAACCGATATAGTTCATAATCAATAATTTATTTCTTCAAAAATCAAGTTATCATCTTCTAAATGATACTCAATATATTTTAAATTACTACACCTTCTAGAATTTTGAGTATTGAAATCGTTAAAAGTGGCAATAATTCTTTGGTATTTTTCCGTGCTCTTACTGTTTATTTTTTTAGAAATCAAAACTGGCTGTATGTCACTTTGCCTGTTAGGGGTATAATATTGCTCTATCCAATCAATATATCTTTGTATCTGTTTTACATTAACTACATCAGCTTCAACTGATTTTAATTCTACTGGTATTAAAATTCTTTGATCGTTTATATTTGTTGAAATCATTATATCGATTCTTTGCATGCCAACACCGCAAGACACTTCATTTCCAAGCCATTCAAACTCAAGATTTTGTCCCAAAACATAATTATCAAGCGATTCGTTTACTCCTTTCCCTATATTTCTTACAATATAAGCCTGTAGATGAGTTTCAAATGACTTATTCTCCTGATATTTAGCCATTAATCTCGGAAGTAAATCCATTTCTTCCCTTCTTCCAATATAATCATTTATATTTTCTGAAGTTAAAATTATTTTTTGACTATCTTGATCAAATGTCAGCTTACGATTATTAACATCAATCTCTTGTCTAGAATTTTTATCCCTAATTAATTGACACAACCTTTCAGACTCATAAATAGTTATCATGGTATTTCCACGATTGCCTTTTAATTTACGATAAATTAAACTCCAAAGCATTTGATTCGGGGATTGTATATTCTTTATTTCATCTAGCGCTTCCCATTCTGTCACACCTTCGGAATAAACTTTATATGGTTCAATAATAGTTCTGAATGTTAAAGATTTTCCAAGCTCATTGCCTAAATATTGATTATGATCATTATTATCTAAAAAAGACCAATCACTTTTAGCCGTAAATATGCCGAAAAATTTACCCTCAAATATTTTTTTAGAAAAATCTTGCTGTAAATAAAAAATTATTTGGTCGCCTCGTCTTATTCTGTTTGCATCAGCAATCATACCTGCTAATATATTCTCTTTTGTGTGATGTAAAGTAGTCGTTTCCGAGTTATTAAAATCAATATGGTTATCTTTCGCTCCCGTTCCAGCAAAAAGATACTCTAAGTGAAGTTTAAATGTTTTTGAATCAACTATAAATACATGTGTTGTCATAATTTCAATTTTTAAAAACTAAAATATATTCATGTTTAAAAATATAATAATCGCTTGAAAGCGCGCGGTATCGCCAAATACCTTCTTTGTTTTGTTTAGCGCGATTTCCCTCCATATTTTTTATAATAACACTTTTCAAAGTTAATCCCAATTTTTGCGCTTCATTCATACAATAAAATCCTAAAGGAATCCATTGACCTTTTGTATATTTATCACCAATAACAATAATTAAATATCTACTTCTTTCTAAAATTGAAATAGCATTTTCCAAAACTTGTGAAAATTTGCTTAAAAATTCTTTTAATGATTTTGCGTTAGACAAATCTTCTTTATGACTGCTAAATTTTACTATATCCGCATACGGCGGATGTAAAATTGCCAGCTGAATATTTTTCTTTTTATGTTTTTTAAAAATTTCTTTTACTTGCTCAAAAGTATTTTTATTTGCGCTATCACCAGTCAATAATTCAAAAAGATTATTCTTTTGATCTAAATTCTTTTTGATTTTATTTATTAAACTTTTTTGAATATCAATCCCGATAAAATTCCTTTTTAAGCTCTCTGCTTCATAGGCGGTTGTTCCGTTTCCAACAAATGGATCAAGCACTATATCGTTCTTTTTTGTGTATCGCAAGATAAACTGGCGTGGAATTTGTGGAACAAAATTTCCGTGATAAAAATTGCTGTGTTTTCCTGACTTATCCCGTTCTGAAATCATCCACAAACTATCAGTCCAAATTTCTGATTCTTTCCAATTTTTTAAATCAATATCATTAAAAATTGGCATAGTTAGTCTTTTATTTTCTAATCAAAATCCCCTCCCCTTTTCCTTGCTCTTATGTTATCATTAAACCACTAATAATTCAAGCAACAAAACAAAAACAACCCCTCGCAGAGTTGCTTTTTCTAAAGTGTCGGGGCGCCGGGATATAGTTGGGAACAATTTCCCGGTGGTTTGGGTGGGGATTTTGGAAAATTGGGAGAGGGTTGAGGGGAGGTTGGAGAGGGTAAGAAAATTGTTAGCTTGAATTTAAAATGAACTCTAATACACTTAAATTCTATTCCAAAGTACAACATCACAAAGAACATCTGAGTTAAAAGATTAATTTTTTGTCGCAATTGCCAAATAAAACGTGAACCTTTTTTGAACGGTTACTGAAGTTCATACCAACAAATTTGGTACGCCGCTCTCACTTATTATCTCACTTATTTACTTGCAGTAAATATTTGTCAATCCATTTCAAAAAGATATTTTTAATTTCTGCCAAATGTTCTTTAGCGCGAAAAGTATGTGATGCTCCGTTTATCTTATGAATTTCCTTTGGACCAGACAATTTATCATAGAATATTTTTTGATGTTCATAAGGAGTTCCATGATCTTCGCTTCCGGTTATGAGTAAAGCCGGCATTGTGAGCTTGCCAGTATTTTCTAGAACATTGTATTTCAAACTATCATCAACAAATTGTCGCCAATTCAGTTTTTTTATTACGCCAGGCTTAGATTCGCTCGGACTAATTTTCAAACCCGTTTTGTCCCACTCCGCAACCCTTTCTTTTGGTTCTGCGTCAAGTGTCATTTGCCCAGAAACTACCGACGAAATGGGTGCAAGAGCTAAAACTTTTATGGGGTATTTTTCGGTATAAAGAATTGTACAAATTCCACCCAAACTATGCCCCGAAAGCACAAACGGCTCCCGATACCATTCTTGCTCTTGCGCCCACTTGATGACATCCTCTAAATCCTCGTAATAATTCGTGATTGTAGCATCTTCATATTTCCCGCCACTTTCACCAAGCGTGTTTGTGGTATCAAAACGAATAACGGTAAATCCTTTTTCTTTGAACGCATTAGCGAAAGTGGTAATATGGTCTTGCTCTTTGAAGCCGCCAAGTCCGTGCATAACAAAAGCAAGTCCTTTTTGGTTCTCACTTCTCTCAATAAGAACAGATATATTTTCTCTTTTACGGTTTTTAATAAAAAGTTTTTCCATAAGATTACTCTAAAACTTGATAAAATCCGTCAAATTTCGTCTTGTCGGGGCGCCGGGATTCGAACCCGGAGTCCCTTGGTCCCAAACCAAGTGCGTTAGCCGTTACGCTACGCCCCGTTTTAGCTTCTTAGCTTTTTAGCTTCTTAAAATTCAATCTCTGAAAAATAGGCCATTAGAAACTAGAAAATAGCAAACTTAACAATATAACAATAGAGTAATACAATAATTCAATAATACAGCAAAAACAAAAAAGGTCAACTCATACACTCATACATGAAGCAAAAACCTCCATAAAAATAATAGAGGTTTTCGCGCCAGCAATTTTGGTACCAAGTTTGCTGGAATTATTTAACAGCGTCTTTTAAGCTCTTACCAGCTTTAAATTTAGGCACCGTCATCGCTGGAATTTGAATCTTTTGTTCAGGGTGCTGAGGATTAACTCCTGTTCGCGCCGCCCTGTCACTGACTGAAAAAGTTCCGAAACCGGTTAAAGCGATCTTTCCGCCCTCGGTTAAAGTTTTTGTAATCGTGTCAAGAACCGCGTTAACAATAGTCTCAGTTTCTTTTTTAGAAGTTCCCGCCTGAGCGGCTACTGCTTCTATTAATTCATCTTTTGTCATTGTCTCACCCCCTTTCTTTATTACTTATTATATTTGTATTGCGAAATAACTAAATTGTCTAAATTTAAATTCTAATCATTAGCCCAAAAGCACCAAATTCAAAATTACTTTCCTGTTTCTTTTTTTATACAACCATCGCTCTTCAATACTTTACTCACTCTCTTAATCCCTCTCGCTTTTCCTGTTTTTTCGTCAATGTCCAAAACAACCGCGTTGGCCAAAACATTTTCATCGGGACTAAGCTGATACTTGAAAGGAACCTGCGTAAGAGACTGCTCTAAAATAACATCCTTGTCGCCGCCGATAATTGAATCAAGGGGACCAACCATTCCAACATCGGAAATATAGGCGGTTCCGTTTTTCATAATCCTTTCGTCGGCTGTTTGAATATGGGTGTGCGTCCCTAATACCGCCGAAACTCTACCGGCCAGATAATGTCCCAACGCGTTTTTCTCGCTGGTCGCTTCGCCGTGAAAATCAACAATGATCACCTTAGCCTTATTTTCGCACTTTTTTAAAATCTCGTCAACTGCGCGAAAAGGACAGTCGGGGTAAATCTTCATAAACACCCGCCCGATCAAATTTATCACTAAGATTTTTTCTTTTCCTACGCTCAAAATTCGCCAACCCTTATCAAGAGTTAATTTGGGAAAATTAGCCGGACAGATCACGGGAATATCTTTTTTTTCCAGCAAATCAACCGCTCCTTTAATATCCCAGGTGTGATCACCCAAAGTTACCAGATCAACTCCGGCGCTCAAGATCTCCTCCAAAACTCCCTTGGTAATTCCCATTCCATGGGCGGCGTTCTCGCCATTGGCGATCACCAAAGAAATTTCAGGATCCTCTTTTTTGCACTCGGCGATTATTTTAGACAAAGACCTCCTCGCCGCCCGCCCGACAACATCGCCAAAGAATAATATTTTCATAAGACTTTAGACTTGTTTTTTAAACCTCCCCCTGCCCCCTCCTTGGTAAGGAGGGGATTTATCCAATTTTCATCTATCTCGCGTAATCCACCACTCTCGTTTCTCTGATCACATGCACTTTTATCTCTCCCGGATAATCAAGAGCGTCTTCAATTTTATCAGCGATCTCACGCGATAGCTTGACTGCCTGTAAATCGCTGATTTTTTCGGGAGTAACAAAAATTCTGATTTCCCGTCCCGCTTGAATGGCGTAACTTTTTTCCACGCCTTCAAAATCGTTAGCCACGCCTTCCAATTCCCTTAATCTCTTGAGGTAATTATCAAGAGTATCTTTTCGCGCTCCCGGACGGGAAGCGGAAATAGCGTCAGCAGCATAAACGATAACCGCTTCGGTGGATCCGAAAGGATAGTCCTCGTGATGGGATTTCATCGCGTCAATGACTTTGTCGGAAATGCCGAATTTCTTCAAAAGGTTCATTCCGATCTCCACATGAGTTCCTTCAACTTCGTGATCCACCGCTTTTCCGATGTCATGAAGAAGACCCGCCTTTTTTGCCACCGCGACATCAGCGCCAATTTCCGAAGCTATATTGGCCGACAGATAAGCTACTTCCAGCGAATGGAGCAAAACATTTTGCCCATAGCTGGTTCTGAATTTTAACCGCCCCAAAAGCTGGATCAGCCGCGGATCCAATCTGGTCATTCCCAGATCCTGAACGGTTACTTCGCCTATTTTTTTAATCTTTAGGGCCAATTCTTTTTTAACATTTTCAACGGTTTCCTCTATCCTTGCCGGATGAATTCTCCCGTCAGCGATCAGCCTTTCTAAAGACGATTTGGCTACCTGCCGCCGAATAGGATCAAAACTGGAAACAACAATTACTTCCGGAGTGTCGTCAACGATAACTTCCACTCCGGTCAGCCGCTCAAGCGACTTGATATTTCGCCCTTCCCGCCCAATAATTCTTCCTTTTATTTCGTCATCGGGAATGTTCACCGTTGAAGTGGTTGTCTCGGCGGACTGCGAACCGGCGTAACGCTGGATAGCCAGGGTCATAATGTCTTGCGCCTTTTTATCAATTTCTTCTTTGCCATCCGCTTCCAGCCGTTTCATTTTTTTAATGATCTCTTCCTGATTATCCTGCTCAACTTTATCTAAAAGTATTTCTTTGGCTTTTTCTTGATCAAGAGCGGCAACTTTTTCCAGTTTCTCGATCTGCTCTTTTTTTATCCCTTCCGCTTCATCTCTCAACTGAATTATTTGTTTTCCTTTTTCCTGCAAAGTGTTTCTTTCTTTGTCTATGCCTTTTTCTTTTTGCTTTAAATCTTCCTCACGGCGATTGATCCTTCTTTCCGTTTCCATCAGCTGCCGGTTTCTCTCCATTTCCTGCTGCTTCATATCGTCAAATGTTTTGACCGCCTTATCTTTGGCGCTCAAAAGTATTTCCGCCGCTCCTTCTTTCGCTTCAGTAAAAATTTTGTTTACTTTCGCCTCGGCGGTTTCCTCCTGTTTTTTAGCAAGGGTCTGGCGAAGAAAATATCCCGCCACGCATCCCATTGTTAAAGAAATTAGAATGATCACGATCACATTAAAATCCAACATTTCCATTTTTAATTTTCCTTTCAACGATCAGTTTTGTATTTTAGTTTGGTTATAATTGTTAATTAAGTTTAACAATTACCATTTTAGAATCTACACGCTCAAATTTGTCATCCCGAGAGACCGCAGTCTCGCTCTAAAATTTACAATGCTATTTGTTATCAGATGAGTATTTTGAATTGCTTTTAGCTATAATGACAAAAAATAAGTATATTCTATATTTTAAATACAATAACTAATCAGGTTTAATTTATTAAGATTACAAGCTTAATAATTTTTACTTCACTTGTTGCATTTATCCTATCAAATGTTTATACAATTGTCAAAAGTTAAATTGGCATTTCTTTCACACTGTCATTCTGAGCGACCCCGTATCGAAGTACGGGGCAGGCTTTAGGAGCCGAAGAATCCCGTGTCCTCACACTGTCATTCTGAGCGGAGCGGAGCGGAGTCGAAGAATCCCGTGTTAGTTTCATCTAGTGTTGTACAACAACTCTCTTCGCGTACCACGGGATCCTTCGACTCGTGCCTCGCTCAGAGCCTGCCCTGAATTTAGTTCAGGGATGACACTTGGCAACACCAGGGTCATTTCTCAATTTCTATTTTTATATCCCCCTCCAAATCTGTTCTCTTTATTGCCGCCCCGTAACTTTCAATCCTTGAAATTAATTCTTCATGCGGATGGCCGTAACTGTTTTTTCCTGACGAAATTACCGCGGTTTCCGGACTGACTGATTTTAAAAACTCGGACGAAGTGGCGTATTTGCTGCCGTGATGGGAGGCTTTCAGAATGTCGGAATTTAAGTTGGCGTTTCCCGCCATCAATTCATTTTCAATTTCAAATCCCGCGTCGCCGGTAAATAAAACCGAGCTTCCATTATCAGTTATTAATTTTGCCACCACTGAAGCATCGTTGTCGTTTTTGATTTCACGCCCGGACAGATCTTCCGCGGGAGAAAGAATTCCCAGATACGCTCCCCCGCCTAAATTAATTGTTTGTCCCGCCCGGGCGATTTTTATCGGAACATTTTTTTCTTTGATCATTTTATCCCACTCCCGGCAAATCGCCGTCTCACATTTAATTCCGGAAATCAAAACTTGCTCCACCTGATAATATTTCAAAACATCCACCAGTCCGCCAAGATGATCTTTATCCGGATGAGTCATAATTACCAGTTCTATTTTGCGATCATAGAACGGCAGATCCCGCCCGATTTTTTCAACGATTTTATCCGTTGATCCTCCGTCAATGATAACCTGAATATTATTGCCCGCTTCGATCATCATTCCATCGCCCTGCCCGATGTCATAAAAATTTATTATTACCGCGTCGCTGTTTTTGAAACCAAAAAAAGCAAGCCCCGCCAGAATATTGGCTGTTAATAAAAAGATCAGGATTGGATAAGAGTATTTCATATAAACATTTTAACATAGAAACATTGAACAGCCGAGAAATAAAGCCTCCTGGTAACAGAAAAATTTGTCATCCCAGAATTTTTTCTGGAACGATAGCACTGATTTTCATCAGCATAAATTCCAGAAAAAATATCTGGGATCCACTGCTACAACTAAGATTGCCATTTTACCACTCGCTTATTATTTCTAAAAAGGCATAACGAAACAGTGGATTCCGGATAAATTTCTCCGTTATCACTCCGAAATTTTCCGGAATGACGGAAAGGGGATTTCCGCCTCGCGCTAATTTAACCCTCCCCCAACCCCCTCCCGAGAGGGGAATTATAAAAATGTTAATATAACTTGACCCCGTTCTTAAATTTACAACAAAGAATTATACGACAAAATAACCCGAAGCAATTCAAAATAGTTAGCCACTACTAAACAGTTTTGTAAATTTAAGAACGGGGTTGACTTATCCAAAAAACTAGTGTAAACTAATTCTGTTAATAAGGAGGAAAAATCAGTTTAACTTAACTGTTTAATTGCCGAAAAGTATGCATGTCTCTATCACTCCAGAAGTTATTTTTCACATAGGCGGGATGCCGATCACCAACACCCTGATCACCGCTGTTGCCGCTTCCTTAATTTTAATTTTAATCGGTCATTTTGCCGCCAAAAAATTAAGAGAGGTTCCTAAAGCGCTTAGCGTTCAGAATATTTTTGAGATGATCATTGAAGCGTTACTGGGTATGATCGACGGCGTTACCAACGACCGCAAACTTTCTTACAAGTTTTTTCCTTTGATAGCGACGATTTTTATTTTCATTTTAGCTTCCAACTGGCTCGGGCTTTTACCGGGAATGGGGTCGATCGGTTTTTTTGAAACGGTAATGGACGACCATGGCAGCCATCAGGTGTTCTCTCCTATTCTCAGATCGGCCAACAGTGATTTAAACGCGACCTTGTCCTTGGCGATTATTTCCGTAATGGCTACCCAAATTTTCGGCATTACCATCCTTGGATTTATGAAATACGGCAAGAAATTTATTAATTTCAGCAGCCCTATTAAATTCTTTGTCGGCTTGCTGGAAATCGTTAGTGAAACCGCTAAGATGGTTTCTTTTTCTTTTCGGCTTTTTGGCAATGTTTTTGCCGGCGAAGTCTTGCTGGTTGTTATTATGACCCTCGCTCCTTTCATCGCCCCGCTCCCCTTCTTCGGACTGGAACTTTTCGTTGGCTTGATTCAAGCGTTGGTTTTCGCTATGTTAACGCTAGTATTTTTGAAAACAGCGGTAACAGCTCATTAGAACATAACCATTTTATAATTTTAATATTTAATAATAGAAAGGAACAAAACTATGATCTTAGATGCAGAAGCTACTAAAATTATTGCTCCAGCTCTTACGATCGGACTCGGCGTTTTCGCGCCGGCGATCGCTATTGGAATGTTAGGCGGAAAAGCGATGGAAGCGATCGGCAGAAATCCGGAAGCCGCGAGTAAAATTCAAGGCGCTATGATTTTAGCTATCGCCTTCGCCGAGGCCATCGCTATTTACGCGCTGGTAGTGGCGTTGATTATTAAATTCGTTTAATGATCATTCAGTCAAAAGAGAAATTATTTTCTCTTTTGGAGTGTGAGTATTAAATTGTTGGTTCTTTGAAAATTGGGAATTAGGTTCTGGGAAAATAAACATATTTTAGGAGGAAAATAAGCTATGCCAAAAAATAAAAGTGAGGATAAAAAGCAGAGGTTTGCTTGGATTGAATTAAAAATAGATCCAAACGATCCAAATCTTAACATCAAGCCCTGGCTTAATAAAGACGGGACATTAAATGTAGAAGCAATGCAGAAAGATATCAAAAAAACTTTAATAGAATCAGCAAAAGCAACAGCAGAATGGCAAAAACATGCCATTAAAAAAGCCGTAAAAACAGACTGAAGATGAAGAATTTTCTTCATCTTCCTAAAACCTAATTTCCAATTTCCCGTTCTTTGAAAATTGAATTGAGTTTTGAGATAAAGGAAAATAAAAGGAGGTAAAACAACAAGTGAACAAAACAAAGAAAATAATATTTATAGGAATTCAAATTGTCATTGGATTCCTGGTAACAAGTTTTATTTTTAGGGGCTGTTGCCCTATTTGAAAGAAAAATAAAAAATAAAAATTTTTCTTTCGCCTTTTTCTTAACACTTAATTTCAGTAACCCACCCCCAACCCCCTCCCGAGAGGGGAATTGAATGGACTTTATAAACTTTATAGACTTTTAACTCTTTACCTATGCCAGAAATATTTACCAAACTTGGACTTGATGTCAAACTTATCGTCGCGCAAGCGGTCAACTTTATCCTGTTGCTTATTATTCTCCACCGCGTCGCTTACAAGCCTATTTTAAGTATGCTTCAAAAAAGAGCCGACACCATTGATAAAAGCTTGAAGCAAGCCAAAAAAATAGAAGAAGAGCTTCAAAGAACCGAGGAAAATAGAAAAAAGGAAATGAAAAAAGCGCGGGAAGAATATCGGGCTCTCATCGCCGAGGCGGAAGAAACCGGCAAACGGAAAAAAGAAGAAATGGCCGAAGAAGCCATCAAGAAAACGCGGGAGATAGTCACTAAAGCCAAAGAAGAGATCAGAAGCGAGAAAGAAAAGTCTGTTATGGAAGCCCGCCAAGAGATCGCTGATCTGGCAATTGAAATTAGCAAGAAAATTATCGGCCGAAATATTGATGAAGAGAAAGAGAAGGAATTGGTAAAAGAAAGTTTAAGGAAAATAAAACAGTAGCATTTGTCATTCCCGCGAAGGCGGGAATCCACTATTACAATAAAGCGTTATTAAAATAAAAAGTTTTTATCGCTAATAAAGCAAATAGTAGCAATGGATCCCCGCCTTCGCGGGGATGACAAAAGTAAGCTACTTAATACTTAATACTGTCCCAATTATGAAAATCACTCCTAAACAATACGCTGTCGCTTTATACGAATCAACTCAACAGCTGCCCGAAGAAAAAACCGGCGAGATAGTTGAGCATTTTGTTGATGTTTTAAAAAAGAATAACGACTTGTCACTGGGAAACAGAATAATGAGCGAGTATCAAAACTGCTGCCGACAAGAAAAAAACATCGCCAAAGTTCAAATCACCACCAGCGAAAAAATAGACGGTGAGATCGTCAACGCCATAACCCGGAAACTGGAACAAACGGTGGAAATTGAACAAAAGGTTGACGAGAGTTTGATCGGCGGAGCGGTGATCAGGATAGGAGACACATTGATTGACGGAAGTATTAAAAAGAAGTTAGAAAGATTGAAAAGAAATATCGGTTAGGTAAAAAATTAAAGAATTGTTTATTAACGGATTAAAGAATTAACGAATTAAATCCGTTAATCCGTTAATCCGTTAATAAGTAATTAACCAAATATGAAAAGCCACATCATTGAAACTTTAAAACAGCAAATTCAACAGACAAAATTGGATGTTGAAACAGAAAAAGTCGGCAATGTCATTAAAGTCGGCGATGGAATTGCCGTCGTCAGCGGATTGAGAGAAGTAATGGCAAGCGAACTTTTGGAATTTCCCGGCGGCGTTCTTGGGGTCGCCCTTAACCTTGAACAGGACAATGTCGGAGTAATTGTTCTGGGAGATTATTTAAATATAAAAGAAGGCGACCTTGTTAAAAGCACCGGGCGAATTTTGGAAGTTCCGGTCGACGACCAAATGATCGGCCGAACGGTTAACGCTCTCGGCCAGCCGGTTGACGGCAAAGGCGAAATTAAAACCGAAAAATTCTATCCGGTGGAAAAAGTCGCTCCGCGGGTGATTACCAGAAAATCAGTTGACACTCCCCTGCAAACCGGCGTCAAGGCGATTGATTCAATGATCCCCATTGGACGAGGACAGCGGGAATTAATTATCGGCGATCGGCAAACAGGAAAAACGGCGATCGCCATTGACGCGATCATCAACCAAAAAGGCAAAGATGTCGTTTGTATTTATGTCGCCATCGGGCAAAAAGAATCCAAAGTGGCAAAGATCGTTGCCGAGCTGGAAAAACACGACGCGATGAAGCACACCATTATCGTGCTGTCCGGCGCTTCCGATTCCGCTTCTTTATCTTACATCGCCCCTTACACCGGCTGCGCGATCGGAGAATATTTTATGGATCAGGGCAAAGACGCTTTAATAATTTACGAC
This sequence comes from Candidatus Moraniibacteriota bacterium, assembly GCA_030629775.1. Classification (GTDB taxonomy): domain Bacteria; phylum Patescibacteriota; class Minisyncoccia; order JAHIHE01; family DAOVOJ01; genus DAOVOJ01. The sequence goes on along the minus strand of DAOVOJ010000001.1, from coordinate 5,345 downwards.
GACCTGAGCAAACACGCCTGGGCTTATCGGCAGGTTTCTTTGTTATTAAGAAGACCTCCGGGACGAGAAGCTTATCCCGGCGATGTTTTTTACCTTCATTCAAGACTGCTGGAACGAGCGGCTAAACTGGATGAGAAATACGGCGGCGGCTCTTTGACCGCCCTGCCGATCATTGAAACTCAATCCGGCGATGTTTCCGCTTATATTCCCACCAATGTTATTTCCATTACCGACGGACAGATTTATTTAGAGGCCGATTTGTTTTATCAAGGCGTTCGCCCCGCTCTTAATGTCGGACTTTCCGTTTCTCGGGTCGGATCCCACGCCCAGATCAAAGCAATGAAAAAGGTGGCGGGAAAGTTAAGGCTGGAATTGGCGCAATTCAGAGAACTGGCGGCTTTTGCCCAATTTAGTTCTGACTTGGACGAAGAAACCAAACAAAGGATTGAGCGAGGGAAAAGGCTGGCTGAAATTTTAAAACAAGGACAATACCAACCGATGCCGGTTGAAAAACAGGTTGCCATTATTTTTGCCGCCATCAACGGATTCTTGGATGATGTTGAAGTGGAGAAAATAAAAGAGTTTGAAGAAAAATATTTGAAATTTATGGATGATAAATATTCCGTCGTTTTAAACGAAATCGCGAAGAAGAAAGATCTGGATGAAGGAATTGAGAAAAAGTTGAAAACAACGATTGAGGAGTTTAAGAAAATTTTTGGGGAGTAGAAATGATAACGGAGCAAAAACTTGTCATTCTGAGCGACGATAGGAGCCGAAGAATCCCGTCTTCTCACACCGTCATCCTGAGCGAGGAACGAGCCGAAGGATCCCTTCCTGACAGCTCTTAGAATTGTCGCACAGGGATCCTTCGACTCCACTCCGCTATCGCTCCGTTCCGCTCAGGATGACGGGTTAAACGGAAGCGCGGAGCAACAAAAAAACAGTCCTTCTAAAAACTGCCTTAAAATTCTAAAATGTTTAAATGTTAGTATGTTCAAATGTTAAAATGATATTATGTCTTCAACTAGAGATATAAAACGCAGAATTCAGTCTGTTAAAAATACCCAGCAGATCACCAAGGCGATGGAAATGGTGGCGGCTTCCAAAATGCGCAAAAGCCAGGAAGCGGCTTTGGTGGCGCGGCCTTACGCGGAAAGAGCGTTGGAAATTTTAAACAATGTCAGCCAGAAAACAGAGCCCAAAAGACATAGCTTGCTGGAAAAAAGAGAAGTGAAAAAAATATGTTTATTGGTAGTTACTTCCGACAAAGGTCTCTGCGGCGGACTAAATAGCGCCGTTATTAAAAGAACGCAGAAAGTTATTGATCTAAATAAAGATAAAGAGATCGCGCTGATCACTATCGGCAAAAAGGCGCGGGACGCTTTTAAAAAGAAACACAACATCATTGCCGAATTCACCAACATCGGAGACACGGTGGAACTTCTGGAAACCACTCCGATCTCCAGAATGGTTATCAAGGATTACTGCCAAGGAGAATACGATCAGGTTATCGCCGTTTACACCAACTTTGTTTCCACCCTGGTTCAAAAAGTCGCCTGCCGCCAAATTATGCCGATCACTAGAAAAAGCCTGGAAGAAATAATTGAAGAGATCGAAGAAATAAAGCCGGATGTGAAACCTGAGATTCCAACCAGCGAAATAGAATATAAATTTGAACCATCGCCCGAAGAGGTGTTAAAGAAACTGCTCCCCGCTCTTCTTGAAATTCAGGCCTTTCATATTATTTTAGAGTCAAATGCTTCCGAACACAGCGCCAGAATGGTAGCAATGAAAACCGCGACCGACAGCGCCAAAGAAATGCTTGACGACCTGAATCTGACTTACAACTATGTCCGCCAGCAAGGAATCACCAATCAGATCACCGAAATTTCCGCGGGAGTAGCGGCAATGGAGAGTTAGCTTCTTGAGTTGTAGGTTATTAGCTTTTTAGGTTATTAGGATTATTATCAAAAAGCACCTTGAAAATTTGGAAATTGAGTTTTGGAAACAAAAATTGTTTTCAAAAATTTTATGGAGGAGATATAAATGGGCAATAAAACAATACCCGCGGCGTCAAACATTGAGACGATTACCGACAAAGAGCGAGATAATAAGATCGCTAGACTGACAAATAAAATAAATAAAAAACGGAAGACTTTTGCTAGATTACAGCAAAAAGAAAAACGATTGAAACTTGAATTGGCGGATTTAAACTTTGATTTAAACGAGCTAATAAAAAAAGGAAGTTAAAATTTAGCTTCCTTTCCAAAACTTAATTTCTAAAAATTTAAAAATTAAAACCTCCTCATTTTTTGTCATTCCGACCGAAGTGACCCTGAGGCGATAGCCGAAGAAGGAACGGAGTGGAGGAATCTGTAAACACGAAATACTTATTTCTAATAAAGACATTATTAAAACACACGCTTTTCTTGCTGGCAGATTCCTCCACTCGCTCCTATCGTCGCTCGGTCGGAATGACAAAAAGGGCCATCGTCGCTCGGAATGACAAATTAGAGCGAGAAACTCCTATTATTATTTAAAACTTAAAAATTTAAAACTATATTTATGAATGGAAAAATAACACAAATTATCGGGACAGTGGTGGATGTTGAATTCCCGGAAAGCTTGCCGGAAATTTATAACGCTTTGGAAATTAAAACCGGCGAAAATAAAAAACTGGTTTTGGAAACCGTTCAGCATCTTGGCGGCAATCAGGTCAGAGCGGTTGCTATGGACTCCACCGACGGGCTGAAAAGAGGCCTGGAAGTAACAGATACCGGAGAGCCGATCTCCGTCCCGGTAGGCGAGGAAGTCTTAGGCAGAATGTATAATGTTTTAGGAGAGCCGATCGACGAAATAAAGGACGGCAAAGAAGCCAAAAAGCGGCTGCCTATTCACCGTGAAGCGCCTAAGTTCGTTGACCAGTCAACCGCGACAGAAATTTTTGAAACAGGGATAAAAGTCATTGACCTCATCGCTCCAATTTCAAAAGGAGGAAAGGTCGGACTGTTTGGAGGCGCCGGAGTCGGCAAAACGGTTTTAATCCAGGAGCTGATCAGGAACATCGCCACCGAACATAGCGGCTATTCCGTTTTTGCCGGCGTGGGGGAACGGACCAGAGAAGGAAACGATCTTTATTACGAAATGAAAGAAGCGAAAGTGCTGGATAAAACAGCGCTGGTCTTTGGACAGATGAACGAAGTGCCGGGCGCCCGCCAGAGAATCGCCTTGACAGGACTGACGATCGCCGAAAATTTTCGCGATGAAATGGGAAAAGATGTTTTACTATTTATTGATAATATTTTCAGATTTACGCAAGCCGGATCGGAAGTTTCCGCTCTGCTTGGCCGAATGCCGTCAGCGGTCGGCTATCAGCCGACTCTCGCCACCGAAATGGGCGAACTGCAAGAACGGATCACTTCCACTAAAAAAGGATCAATTACTTCCGTTCAGGCGGTTTATGTTCCCGCTGACGACTTGACCGACCCCGCCCCGGCGACCACTTTTGCTCATCTGGATTCCACAATTGTTCTTTCCCGTCCGTTAACGGAACTGGGAATTTACCCCGCCGTTGATCCGCTGGAGTCCAGCTCCACCGTTTTAGATCCTCTTATTGTCGGACAAGAGCATTATGAAACCGCTCGGGAAATTCAAAAAGTCTTACAGCGTTATAAAGATCTGCAGGATATTATCGCTATTTTAGGAATGGAAGAACTGTCCGATCAGGATAAAATAGTTGTCAGCCGCGCCAGAAAAATTCAGCGGTTCCTATCCCAGCCTTTCTTCGTCGCCGAAACTTTCACCGGCACCCCCGGCCAATATGTTTCTCTCTCTGAAACTATTAAAGGATTTAAAGAAATTCTTGAAGGAAAGCACGACGATAAAAATGAACAGGCGTTTTATATGAAAGGGAATATTGGAGAAGTTGGGAAATAAAAAATTACCTTTTTTGTCATTTCGAAATGGAGCGATAGTGGAATGAGAAATCGCTTCAATAATGTAAATCTCGATAAACAATGTTTAAGCGATTCCTCCACTTCGTTCCCTCTTCGGCTATCGCCGCAGGGTCACTTCGGTCGGAATGACAAAAATGTATAATTCATTAATAAACAATCCTCTAATTAAAAAGAATGAAAATAAACCTACAAGTATTAACTCCGGAGAAAGTCGCTTGCGAGGGAAAAGTTGATCAGGTGAGCGTGCCGACGAAAGAGGGAGAAATTACCATTTTGCCAAATCATCTTCCTTTGGTCAGTTTAATGACGCACGGGGAACTGCTGATCAAAAACGATTCAAAAGAAATTCCGATGGCGGTTTGGGGCGGGTTTATTGAGGTAAGGCCTGACAGCGAAGTTATCATTATGACCGATGTCGCCGAGCGAATAGAGGAAATTGACGAGCAAAAAGCGGAGGAAGCCCGCCAACGAGCGGAGGACACTTTAAAAGAAAAAGATCGCCTCTCCGATGTCGCCTTCGCCGACGCGTCAGCAATTCTGGAAAAATCTTTGACAAGATTAAAGATTGTGAAGAAGTATAGAAGGAAATAAAAAAATAGCCAAGGTATGAACCTGGCTAAAATTACTCTTCATTGACGATATGATGACATAGTCATTTTCTCAATGGCAAGTTTTGTTTCGGGATCTTTGGATGTTTCAATTTTAAACAACTCCCATCCGCCTTCTTCGCTTTGAGATATTAACTTGTCTATCTCCTCCTCAGTTATTATCCTATCTTCTTCTGTTTTTGGAAGAAGACTTACTTTTGCCGTTTCAGCATCTTGCCACTCAACCTTTATCGTGAACATTGCGCCGATTCTGTCTAATTCTAACAAAATCTAACCTCCTTTACAAACATTAGTATACACATACTAACACTAAATAAAACAAAGTCAAATATTTTTATATATGAACATTCATCAAGCGCTTAAAAATACCACTGAAAAATTAAACCAAAAAAATATTCCTTCCGCTTCTCTTGACGCGGAAGTTTTGTTATTGGCGGCGTTGAATAAAATAACCCACCCCCAATCCCCTCCCAAGAAGGAACTTTTAAAATTCACTAAGACTTTTTTATATTCTCATTCTGATTACAAACTAAATCAAGATGAAGAAAAAAAATTTAATAATTTTATCAACCGCCGATTAAAACGCGAACCGGTCGCTTACATTATCGGACACAAAGAATTTTTTGGTTTGGATTTTATCGTCAATAAAAATGTTTTAATCCCCCGCCCCGAAACAGAAATTATTGTGGAAGAAGTTTTGAAAATAATTCAAACCACCCCTAGCTCCTTCCCCAATCAAGTTGAGGACAGGCTCTTCGCAAGGAGGGGAAAAATTGATACG
>DAOVOJ010000048.1 GCA_030629775.1 Candidatus Moraniibacteriota bacterium | reverse complement strand
TAATGCTTTTATATTTATCTTAAAGCTAGATATAACAGACGACAGATCCTGAAACAAGTTCAGAGCCTGTCCTGAATTCAGTTCGGGGATGACAGTTAAAGATTTGGTCGTGATTCAAAGAATTTAATTAAATATGTCAATACTATGAACAAAATTAATACAGATCCAAAAAAAATAGATGGAATATTAAATCGTGGCATAATTGTAGAAATTTTGCCGACTAAAAAAGAGTTTCGTGAAAAATTATTGAGCGGCGAAAAACTCAAATTTTATATTGGTTTTGACGCGACTGCCCCGACTTTGCATTTGAGCCACGCAAAGAATTTTATGCTGATGGAAAAATTCAGAAAGCTTGGACATGAAGTGATAATTCTTTTTGGAGATTTTACGGCAAGAATCGGCGATCCGACGGGAGAAAAGTCCGCGCGAAAACAATTATCGCGAAAAGATGTCGTTGGGAATGTGAAAAAATGGAAAAAATTGATTGAACCCCTAATGGATTTTAAAGACAAAAAAAATCCACCAAAAATTATGTATAACAATGATTGGCTGGCAAAATTAACTCTTGAAGATGTGATAAGCTTGGCAAGTAACTTCACCGTCCAACAAATGTTGGAGCGAGATATGTTTCAAAAACGGCTTAAAGAAAAAAAGCCGATACATTTGCATGAATTTTTATATCCTTTAATGCAAGGATATGATTCAGTTGCGACGGAGGTTGATGTTGAAGTATGCGGGACAGACCAGACCTTTAATGCTTTAGCCGGTCGTACTTTATTAAAAAAATTAAAAGGGAAAGATAAATATGTTGTGGCTGTTACGCTTATGGAAAATCCCAAGACAGGAGAACTAATGTCAAAAAGTAAAGGTATTGGCGTTTTCTTGGATGTATCTGCTAATGATATGTTTGGTCAAGTTATGGCTCAGCCCGATGAAATGATAGAAATATTATTTATTAACAACACTTATTTATCTTTAGAAGAAATTAAGAAATTAATGGATTTAAATAATCCACGCGACACCAAAGCAAAACTTGCGCGTGAAATTGTTGCGATTTATCACGGGAAAGAAGAAGCGGATAAGGCGGAAGAAGAGTTTAATAAAATTTTTCGAGATAAACAAAAACCGACTGAAATACCAGAACGAAAATGGAAAGCTGAAAAATGTAAAGTAGTGGATTTATTAATAGAATTAAAAATGGTCTCCTCAAAAGGCGAAGCTCGCCGGCTCGTCCAACAAGGCGGAGTCCGAATTGATAATGTTGTTCAAAAAGATTTTGATAAAATTATAGAAGTAAAAAACGGAATGATTGTGCAGGTTGGAAAAAGAAGATTTGTGAAGATTAAAGCATGATTTACAATTAATAATAATAAAATGAATAAAAAATACAAAAAAATCTTTTTGGTATGTTTTTTCATATTTTTCTCTGTAATTATTGCCAATCAGTACTTTGGTTTATTTACAGAAAAATATTTTTCTAAGGAAAAAATAAAACTAACAATTTCTACAGACAAAAAAGAATATTCTCCTGGAGAAATAATAAAAATAAACACCTCCATATATAATAATAGTTCTGACAACATAAGATATTATACAGAGTGTGTATCTCCAAATATTGAAAAACAGTTTCCTGGTACGGTAGCTATAGAAACCAAATATGGAAATATCTATCCGAATCAAGAAGGCATCGATAATAACATTGTTTGTGCGGGGGAAAATTCCCTAAAGCCTTCGGAATTAAAAAAAGGTGCTTATGAGTGGAATCAAGAAATTAATATTCCCGCTTCAAACATTCAACTTCCTTCTGGAGAGTATGAAATCATCGTAAGATTTACAAATAGTTATGATTATGATAAAGAAGCAGAATTTTATGAAGCATCAACAAAAATAAAAATAACAGGAAATGAAAAAGAATTTTTAACAAAAGATAGAGCGAGGGAAATAGCATTATCAGACCAAAAAATAAGCGATTGGTATAAAAAACATCAAGGAAAAAATATTATAAAAAAGGATGAGGAGAAATGCTTTGTCGAATGCCATACTTTAATGTTGCTAAACGATGAACTCTGTTGGAATTTAGAAGACAATATGTCGAAAAACAATTACAGTAAAGAAAATGGCAAGTGTTATTTTAAGAGAACAATAAATAAACAACTTTATCCAAAATTATGTGAAGAAATAGAACATACCAAACCTGAGATTAAAGAAATTTTGATCAAGGAAGACTCTCAATATAAATGGTATATTCTTATGCTAGAATATAAAATAAAAAAATTATGCGAAGAGCTTGTTGAAGGTCCAATTCAAATTGGAGTAAAAATAGATGCTTATTCTGGAGAGATTCTAGAAAAAGTAGGATGCGAAATTCCACATAGTGGAGAAATATTACCCCACAGTTGTTTTCCGTTGAATTAAAATTTTACTTCATCGTTACTCTCTCAAAAGAAAAAAGACAAAACCTTTGAAATTAAAATAAGTGAATTCTAATGATGATAAAGAAATGCAAGAAGAACTTAAAAGGATTGGAAAAAAATTAATCTCATAAATAAAAAATAAACACTATGATACTATGTAGTATCATAGTGTTAAAAAATAGGATGAATGGAACCGGTAAGAGATATGAAAAATAATAAAAAGCAATAGAGCTGATAAATTATTTCAAAATATTATTCCGATTTTGATTTGCGAGGCGAACTGTTATTGCCATAATTCCTATTAAAATCCAGAACATTAACGACAGATCATTTTTCCAGTAGGTGGTGTCAACCAGTCCGTGGACCAGGAAATAAAGCATTAAAATCATTGAAATTGTAATTTGTGAACTGTGAATTGTGTTTTTATACTTTAAGCCATTATAAAAAAACCAAGCGAGAATTAAAATAAATCCTGCCAGCCCTAATAAACCTGTCTGGAGCCAGAAAGCGAGGAAAACATTATGCGGTTGAGGAACCGCCCATTCAAGATAGGGTTCGCTGAATCTGTCAGCGTAACTTAGGTAAACATTCTGAAAAGTTCCCGGTCCGATACCGAAAACAAAATTATCTTTTAAGATTTCTTTGGAGGAATTCCAGATCATCAGGCGGGAATGAAATGAGGAGCGGTCTTGGGAATCGGCGATCTGCTGAAATTTATTAGAGGAGAGAGAAAAGATTAAAAGGAAAATAGAAAGACATAAAATTATTCCGTAAAATAAATATTTTCTTCGTCGCTTTACTGGCTGGCGGTTAAAACCGTCTAAACCCCTGTTAAAACAGGGTAGAAAAATACAAATTACTGCCACTGCTATTCCCAAAAAAGCGCCGTAGGAAAAAGTGAAGTATAATGGAATAAAAATAATTATAATAGCGAGACACAATAAATAAGATTTAAGCGCTCCGATGAAGAGCTGACCGATAAGCAATCTGAATATTTCAATTATGCCACTCGTTTTAATTTTTATTGCCGCAGATCGCACGATGGCAATATTATACTTTATTAATCCTAAGCCGATCATAAATGCCGGGGCTAAATACATTGCCAGATGATTTGGTGAAAGAAAAAAGGCTTTTAGGCGGTTGTCGTAAGTTAAATCTCCCATCGCCAAATAAAACAAACTGATCGTCGCTACCGCCAGTCCCGAAAGCAGCCAAATGTCAAACAGATGAAAGATCTGTTTTTTTGTTTTAATAACATTCGTTAAAACTATAAAAAATAAAAACGGATCAATAAACCAGCCTTTAAAAATTCCAAGGCTGGTTTTGGGATCGTTGGAAATAATGGTGGAAATTGTTAGTCCGAGAAATAATAAAATAATACCGAGAGTTAAATTTGGAATTTGGAATTTGGAATTTGGATAAATCCCCTCCTTGGCAAGGAGGGGGTAGGGGGAGGTTGAGGTTGAAATTTTATTAAAATAAATTAGGCGGATTTTATTTGCCAGCCATATTAAAAATAAAACATAAATCATTAGTTCCAGCAAAGTCGTCGGGACGGAGAAAATTTCTGTTCGCAGAAGGTAGGTTGGCATCAGAAAAATGATTATATAAATGCCGTATCTAAGATTGAAAAAACAGGCTCTGGCGAAAATTAAGAAGGTGATTAAGAAAAGTATATTATCTAAGAGCATAAACATATTGTTTAATAAAAAATGAATGGTAGTTATTTCTATATTTTTTTAAACTTTTTTATTTCAATAACCATCGCCGACAAACCAATTATCACCATTAACATTGCTAAAATCTTTGGCGAATAAATTGGAGTTTCAAAAAGGCAGTGGATGGAAAACCAGGCGAGAGAACCGCAGAGACCAAGAGATAAAGCTCTTGCAAAATAGCTATCAGTTGTTCGGCTTTGCCGAAAAAGCTGAGCAAAGGTAATTAAAAATAACCCCAGCCAAACTATCAAAGCGAACACTCCCATTTCAGTGGCAATGTCCAGGTAAGCATTGTGAGCGTAAATTGGCGCGCGATAACCGGCGGCCGGATCTATTTCTATGGAATAATTTCCCAGTCCCGTTCCCCAGAAAAAATTATTTTGCCAGACTTCAGTTGCTTCCTGCCAAATTGCCAGTCGGCCGAGATTGGATCCCTCGCTCAAATCGGCGATAGAAATAAATCTATTGAGAACGGGCTGGGCGGCAAATACAATAAACAAAATTAAAATAACGGAAATTATTCCCAGCAATACTTTTTTATTAAAACTGATAAACCGCCAGCCTAAAATTATCACCGCGCCAATGCCGGCAATCATTCCCAAATATCCGCCTCTGGAAAAAGTCAAAAGTTCGGCGACCAGAAGAATAAAGAATGTTAAGAATAAAATAAATTTCTTTTTTAAAAAAAACTTTTTGGTCGTTATTGCATTTTTTTTTCTAGAATAAACCAGCAAAAATGCCAGCGGAATCGGAATAATTAAGCCGAGATAAAAAGAGAACATATGAGGATCGGGAAAGAGAGAAAACGCTCTCAAGACGGTCGCGCCGCCGATATTTACCAGCCAGCTGGGATTGGCGACCACTTCCGCGCCGAAAGAACGGCCGTAAAATATTGAAGCGATATTATTTTTCCAGAAATCCATTATCGGATCAACGCCGATGATAAATTGGAGAATAAATTGAACAATTCCGACGGAGCTTAAAATGATAGCGCTTAGGAATATAGTGGTGAGAATTTTTAAAATAAATCGCGAATCACGAATCACGAATTGCGAATCATTTTTTGGGTAATGTTTTGTCAATGCCGTTATTAAAAAATAAAGCGGAAAGACAGAAAGAAAAACTAAAAATTTTCTAATAGCTCTTTCCATATCCCAGGCCTGTAGAAAAGAAAAAAGAGCGAGAGATAAAAATAAAAGCAACAAAAAAGACTGGATGTTTTTAGTGATAATAATTTTTTTCTCCGCCAGCGACTTGAAAAGCCAGACACTAAAAAGCGCCAAAATAAAAATTCTTCCTGAAGCTAAATCTATGCCGGGGGAAATATTAAGAGCAATTTGGAACGGCAGATAAAAAATCAGAACAAGCAGCGCTTTTTCAGGATAAGAAAACGCAAGAAGCGTTCCAATTATTAAAGCGAGAATTATAAAAACCGCTGGCCAAGAATACGAAATTAGGAAGCCCGTGATAATGGTTAGGATTACAAGAGGTAGATAATTTTTGATAGCCGATAACATAAAAGTATCAAGTATTAAGTATCAAGTATTAAGCGTTTGACACTTAATACTGTTTGAAATCTAACAATGTGTCCAGTGTTTCTCTCGCGCATTTTTGCCATGAAAATTTTTCAACCTGTTTAAATCCTTTTTCAATCAATTCATTTTTAAGGTTTTCGTCCGATAAAATTTCACGCATCGCCATCGCCAGCTGGTCAACATCATAGGGGTTAATCATTAAAGCGGCGTCGCCAACCGCTTCAGGCAAGGAAGAAAAATCGGAAGTGATTACCGGTGTTCCGCAAGCCATTGCCTCTAAGGGCGGAAAACCGAAGCCTTCATAAAAACTGGGATAAACGAAAAGTTCGGCTGATTGATATAAAACCGGTTTATCTTGGTCGTCAATAAAGCCGGTAAAAATAATATCATTTTTCACTGGTGAGTTTTTTGCCGCTTCAAATATATTTTTATACAGCCAGCCTTTCGCGCCGGCAACTACCAGGTTGTAGGTTGTAGGTTGC
>DAOVOJ010000003.1 GCA_030629775.1 Candidatus Moraniibacteriota bacterium | reverse complement strand
TACTTTATTTTTATTGTTTAGATTTTGGTTCAGCGTTCCTTTTTGAGAGGATGAGATTTTTAAAGGAACATTATTGGCCGCTTGGCTTATTGGAGGAGTATATCCTCCGCCACCGCCTCCGCCAGTATTTTGAGGAATAGTAGGAGGAGTTGGATTTTCAGCAATAGCTTCAATATCTGACGGCTGAGCTTCAATATTTTCCTGTCCGGGATTAAGAAATCCTTCTTCCGATTCTGAAGCGCAGGCAATAACAGGAAGCAATAGGGAAAGAAAACAAACGGCAATAATACTTTTTAAATTTTTCATTATCATATATTTATTGAGTTAAAGTTTGAATTCTATAGCTCGCGCGATAGTTCCCAGCGACTGTACTCGTTGGCAATTTTATCCAGACATAGAAACTCGCTTGAGTTTTATCCATAGAAGGATTTATATCAGAAATAGTCAAAGGATTCATATCGCCATATTCAGTTCCCATGCTTGTAGCGTTTAAGATATCAACTTCAGTATCAAGATTATTCAAAGAAATTTTTGTATTTCCAATGGTCGCTATAATGTTTGAATCAGAAGTCCAATCACTCATCTTAAACTTTAACTGGTTTTCTTCGGGATCATTTACCGTAATATCAAACTTTATTTTCCAGCCGTCTGTATAAGTATCATTAGTTGTGCCAAAATTTTTAATCCAAGTGATATCATCAATTCTGATCCCAGATTCTATTGGTTGATCATACAAAGGAATTCCACTGGCTTCTTCGGACCACTCAGGATTATATCCCCACTCATCATAAATATTTTCCAAAGTGTCAAATGCGTATAACCGATAGTAATAAGTGGCCCCTTCTACTAATCGATAATTGTCAATAATGCTTGTAGAATCGGGAGTAATATAATTATTCTCAATAGAATTATCTAACACTCCTTTTAGATTTTCAGCCAAACCGCATTGCCACATATCATTAGAAAAAATATTTGAACGACAAATAAATATTTTTGTTAAGTCTTCATTTGACGGATTAACCCAATTTATTTTCAACCTCAGTTCATCTCCAGCGCTAACATTTTCTACTGTTACATTGGTAATGGGCGCAGGTAGAGGAGCATCGGTTGCATCCGCTATATTTATCCAAAGCTTGCCTGTCTTAAATTCAAATTCTTCGCTACCGCTTAGATAAAATTTTACATTGCTATCCGTATTATCTTTTTTCCATTTTCCATTACTACATTTCCCTTCTCTGCACAGTAATGCAACTCCCTCCATTTGTGACATTTCTGTAAACGGATTAGTAAACGCATACTGAATAGCAAGATTTGTAGTTGACACATGATTGTCATTTATGTCTATATAATCTTGATAACTTCCGTCTTCGTAAGTTTGCCTGTAATAAACGCCATCCGTATCATCGTAAACCCATTTCACATTGTAATTTATATTAGTGTATTCCACTTCCACTTCAGCTTGATCAAATCCTATACCTTCCATTGAAGAAGGATTATCAGAAAAAATCCATGGCTGAGTAAATGTTCCAGTTCCAAGCTCAAATTCATCTCTAAAATTGTTTAGCTTTTCTATGGAAGTATAAAGGTTGTGCGGCGCGTCTCTAGTTTCATCTCTCCAAAAATAATCGCCGCCGCCATACAAAGCGTCTAAATTATAAACGCTATATTCGTGATTGCTCAAACCAGATAAGGCATCAGGAATACCGCCTGCGTGAGCGTAAATCGCTTCATGCTCGCTGGCTGTCCGCGCGAAATATGGTCTTGCTGATCTTACAGGTCCTATTTCAGTGGAAGAATCAATTCCGCTGTCTGGATTATAAATCGCCATAAATCTGGTAATGCTTCCCTCCACTGGAAATTCGTAAACGACATCCGCTTCATCCACTCCCGAAACTGGTCTAGCGTTTTTCTGATTGTCTATCGCCACCGCATAAGGCGGATTTTCTTCATCTGATTTAATTGTCAATTCATTTGTTGTATCATCAGTTCCATAACCATAAACATAATCAATACTTATAGAAGCTCTAACTCTAACATCGTATATTCCTATGCATAACTCGCTTATCATATTATCTGATAATGTCCATGTTCCATCACTATTATTAGTAGCACTATATTCATTCCCAGCTATTGCCACCGTTATTGTGGCATCATTGTTATTTATTGTTCCAGTCAATTCAGGCGTGGTATCGTCAGTCTTTAAACTATCCACTGTTATTTCTATGGGAGAATATCCAGCTCCGCCTCCACCGCCAGGCGAACTACCACCACCTCCACCATGCCATGCAGTAATATTATAAACTTCTGTTATTATCTCACTGCTATTTCCAACTTCATCCCACGCTTTCGCTTTTAAGACAGTGGAATTATTTATAGCAATTGGTTCTGTATATAAAGCTGACAATTCATTCGGCTCAGTTTCATTGGTGGTATATCTGATTTCATCGCTTCCTCCAGAAGATAGAGAGACAATTACATGATTTTCATAAACGCCACCTTGAAGGTCAAATATCACATCCTCTGGTGGAGTTAAATCAAACTGATATTCTTCAGTCATAATCAGACTACTTTTGCCTTCACTATTCCACGCTTTAGCTTTTAGAATAATAGAATCTTCTTCAACTGCTGTTATAGAAATCGGGGAAGTATATTCAGACAAAGTTTCTTCTGTGGGCTCGCTTCCGTCTAAAGTATATCTAATAATATTATTCTCGTCATTGGAACTTAGAGTAATATATTGATCCTCAAAATACCATCCGCCTGCTGGATTGGCAATCGGAGTATGCGGAGTGCGAATATTAACATTAAACCCAAAAACATTGTTTGATTTATAACTATTGCCGTCACTATTCACTGCCACAACATACCAAGAATGATAACCGTCTGACAGTGAAGAAATGTCATAGTCAATATCAGTTCCAGCAATATCTGTTTCTTTAAGTTCACCGTCAATATAAAGTTCGTAATAATCCAAAATATCTCCTGGACCATTTATCGGATTCCAGCTAAAAGTAGTTTCGGCTGGATTGCTTACATTTTCAAATAAAATATCATCGCTTGGTTCAGTTAAATTAAAAGTGATAAGAGAATCAGCATAGGGTTTATAAACTACTTCTCCTAACCATGAATCATTATCCTTATCCCAAATATTAGCGTCAATATAATTTTCGTCAGTAGTTCCCCAATAATTATTTGTCGCGTCCAAATTTTCATTATCACCGTGATAAACTAAGTGTGAGCCATTCTGGTTTGTGGGATTGTAATTGACTATATTATTAGAATGAATAATAGTTTCAGAAGATGGATAATGAAAAACATTTGTACTGCCAGAAATATAATTATCGGTAATTTCACACTCGCGAGAACTATCAAACGCTGTGTTAACATTAATAAAATAATTATTAGAGATAAGCCCCTTGCATTGTATTATGCCATAACGAAGATTATTAAATATTGAATTTTCAACAGTTAAATTTTGAGCACAAGAATAGTAATTATTCTCAATACCAATATTGGCATATTCTATCACAGCGTATTGAATCACATTATTTTCACTTGAACTATCCAATTTTATTCCTTCCCAGCTTCCAACATAAGGACTATCCCAATTAGAAGTAACAGTAATATAATTTTCTTTTTCTCCAACAGCATTTAGCGTTCCTTTAACATTTATTTGATACCACCCGTCAAATCTTATTTCCGCTCCCGGCTCAACAGTCAATATTTTGTTTTCCGCTACTGTTATATTTCCCGTTACAATGTAGGGGCTATCTTCTAATGTCCAGATAGTATTCTCGGTAATTTCTCCAAAAATATAAGTGTTGCCATTTTCTTGATATTCCTCATAAGCCAAAACAGGCGACACCGTTATCATTAAAGATAATACTGGCAATAAAATTGCCACGACCATAAATCCCGCTAAGGATTTTTTCAGAGTTTTCTTGTTCATAATTGTTTTGATTAATTGATTAAAACTTATTAAAAAATAAATTAATTTTTCATAATCTACCGACAAATTTCAATATCCCCACCAAGCTTTTCTTTTAAATATTCCTCAACTTCATATCTCCCGCCGATTTTGTCTATGAGATTATTTTCTAAAGCCATTAAGCCAAGTATAGTGGAGCCGTCGGCGAGTTGCCTTACTTTTTCAATATCCAAATTGCGATTATCAGCGACGGCTTTGATAAAATTTTCGTGGAGGATATTAATGTCGCGCATAAACAATTCTTTTTCTTCGGGAGTTAAAGGTTTATCTGAATTTCCCGCGTCCTTGAATTTACCAACGCTTAGTTGGTTATAAGTTAGCCCGTCTTTTTTATTTTCCTCGGCGTGGTCGAGATATGACATAGTCACTCCTATACTGCCAACATCGGAATTTTGGGAGGCGAAAATCATGTCAGCGCCGGTGGCAGCGTAATAAGCGCCAGAAGTTCCATATTCCCTAATTAAAGCAATGGTTGGTTTCTTGGCTCTTTTCAATGCGTTAGCCACTTCCTCACTAGCGACGGGATATCCGCCAAATGAATCTATTTCTAAAATGATTGCTTTAATATGATCATCTTTCTCCGCTTTTTCAATAGCCCTAACAATATCTTCCGAAGCAATTTCATCCCAAAGAAGATCGTCGTATTCGTTCTTGCCTTCGTTGGAAATATAGGTTATTAAGTCACCCTGAAGTTTTATGTTGGAGACATTACAAGACTTTTCTTCTTCCCAGCCGTCTTCAAAAAGCAGATAGTATTGTTCCGTCCAAAAAGAAAACGCCGTTATAATAAGAAATATAATGATAATTGTTTTTATGACTTTTTTGAGTTTGGGAGAGATTAGTTTCATATGGGGTGAATTATTATTTGTTAGTATTCTTTTAATTTTCATTACAAACATTGTCAGCCCAAAATCCTCTTTTTGCGACTTTTGCGAATTCTTCCATATTTTCAAGACTTCCTCTTAATTTGATGGATTCGGCAGAATCTAAATAGTAACATTCATTCTCTCCCGCCAATCTTGTCAAAAGAAAACTAGGATAATAGCGCGTTGGCATACCATAACCCAAGTAAACTATAGCTGCATTTACTTCTATCTCATTCTCATTATCCGTTATGCTTGAATGCAATTTACTAATAATTGAGACATTGACATCCTGTTTCCATATCCTTACATATTTTAATAAAAATTTTTCTGGTACTTTTGGATATGTTTTTTTAGGAAAATAATTATATCCTCCAGACAAATAAATATACTTATGCTCAATAAACTTTTTCAAAAATTTTATAGCTTCCCCCTTAAAACATTCAGATTGAGTTTTTCCTATACCATATAAACTGACTGTTGCAAAAGTTATAATATTTTCGCCACCTTTCAGAATAATATACGAAACTCTTATAGTATTCTCGTCTATAACTTCTTCAACCCAAACCGATTTATCATCATCTGGAAGATCGGAGATTATGTTTCTTTCGTCTATTACAAACAACTCTGGCGAAATCAGATAAGCAGGATTAGTAGTATTTTTTCTTGCTTCAATTTCCTTATTCCTTATTTCTTCTTCTTTTCTTCTTAACTTAACTTCTTTCTCAATATTTCCTCCCCCATTTACTATTTTATATGTTTTTTTCGATCCATTATAATTTAGAAAGAAAAAAATTCCTTCATTATCTTCTTCCGTGTCTATACAGTAAACCACATCAGAAAAAATAGGCATATCAACTCCCAAATCAATATAATCTAAATTTAAATCTTTTTTATCAATTTCGTTACAACTTAAATTACTAAATTCTTCAATATTTTCTTTTCTTTCTTTATCACACTCTTCAATATCATCTAACCCTATATCATCTGCAACTATTTTTTTTGCTTCACCGTCAAAAAAAGATATAAATTCATTACAAGTATTAGAGCTAAAAACTTTTTCTACAAATAACACAGAGGAAATCTTTTTTTGCTCAGGAACATCTTGAGGACTATAAAAAAATAATATAATAATCACAACAAACAAAAGCAATGTGAGGTAGCGGAATACAAATCTTGCAAGATTTTTGTCGTCGTTTTTATTTTTTTCTGAAGTATCATTCATGGTCAATATAATTATTCTTAAACTTTACTCTAAATCCAGACCCTTTAAATAGGATTCTCTATCAAACCTGTTTATTTCATAAATAGAATCGGGATCAAATCCTAATCTCGCTAGAACGCTATTATTTTTTATCATCCGTTTTTGTCCTTTGTCGCCCTGTGAATATAATCTGTAAATTTTATCATCGCCTACGGCACGGACTAGATCGGAAGTAGCAAAAGAATTAAGCGTTGTCCAATCAACATCCATTACATCCTCCCATCTCAAATGACCATAATTATTAAAAACAGATGGGCTTAAAATCAGTCGTTTGAATTTCTTTGTGCCAACATATTTGACGATATAAATATCAATTCCGTTTGTTGCTCGGATAAGAGCGCCTTCGGGAATGGAAAAATTATTGTTCTCACTTACACCCTTAACTTTTGGAGGTATTATTATTTCTTTCTTAATACAAGCTGTTTGGTTATAATTCCATTCATAACCAGTTTTGCAATCACAGATTAAACCACCATTATCGTTTTTAGTGCCATTCCAATTACTATTTATTCCGTATGTATCACTACAAATCTGATCATTTGTTTTTACTGGAACAACTGGCGCAATAATACAACCTGTTCTTTGCTTATTCCACACATAACCATTTTTACAATCACATATTCTATGACCATCGACATTATCAATTTTTAGAAACTTTGTATTAGGATATGAAATATTACATGCTTGATCGTAACTAACACAGTCTCCATTTTTTTGTGTATAACCATCTTTACAAACACAATATGCAACGCCATCCCATTTCCAATTTGGACCAAATTTTTCACTACATATTTGATCATCAGTTTTTATGGGTTGTTGGGTTTGAGTATTAGCCATTTTTTTTGCTATACATTGTGAAAGATGATCAAAACATTTTTCTTTATTTTCCATAAAATTTAAAAAAACATTAGCGCCTAAGGTAGTTGGATTAGAAGGAATCCTCATACTTTGTAAACAATCTGTGCTACTAAAACGACATTGACCATTAGTGTCAAATACATCAAGTTGCTTTTCAAGACCATCTAGTTTATAAAAATAAGCTATTTTAATTTCATAAAATTCTTGAGCATTTTCTGCATCGGCTATTAATTGATCCCTTGCTATTTGATCTTGTCTTCTTTGTTCCCTTAAACAATTATCTAGCGCTTCTCCTTCCATACCAGGTGAAAAATTACAAATATTAGCATTAACTTTGTATGAAGCTGACGGAATTATCAAAAATGATACGATTACTAACAATGCGATAAGTTTTTTCATATTTTTAATGTTAAGAATAAAATATTTAATGATTTAATAACGCTTCTGAAACTTTTCCATCAAAAAAGGTCCCCCGCTTCACCAGTAATCCTCGCGGAGTTACCTACTACCCTTTCGAGTAGCAACCACTGTGACATGATGGCAAAGACGGGAAACCGTCTTTATGTCACAGTGGATTTAAACCATGCCTCAGACAAAAAGCCCGAGGTTTAGGCCATTAATTGTTATTCACTTTTCAAGTATATAATAGCACAGCCAATAAATGCGTCAACAAAAGAAACTCCGATAAACAAGCCAATAAAAACGCTATTTATCCCTTTCAATCACCTCCAAATACTCACTCTCGCCATCTCTTTCAGTCAAAATAAACAGCTTTTCTCTTGCTCTGGTGATCGCCACATAAAACAATCTTTTCTCTTCGTCCAAAATATCTTGATCATTCTGCCCGAAGATTTTGAAAAGATCATTGTAAGGATGAGTAAGAGGAAAAAGTTTTTTGGTAACTTGTAAAATAATTATCACATCAGCTTCTCGTCCTTTGAATTTATGGACGGTACTTATCGTTATTTTACTTTGAGCATTACTAAACTTTACTAATCGCTTACAAAACATTTCCAAAGTTATATTATTAATTTCATTCTTCCGATGAAGAATAGCGACTGATTTATTCGGATTGCTTTTTATAATTTCAGCGCAAAGTTTGAGATACTCGTTTGTAGAATTGCCATCAACATATCTAACAACAACCTCTCCGCCCGCGTTGTCTTGATAATCAAAACTTCTATTTTCTCTCAACATAAACCGATTACTACAATCAATAATTTTTTTCTTGCTTCGGTAGTTAGTCAACAAATACGCTGTATCTGAATTATCAAAATACTCGGTAAAATTATTAAAGTATTTCAAATCAGATCCAGCAAAACCATTAATAGCCTGACAATTATCACCGACACAGAATAATCTGATTTCAGGATTGTGTTTTCTGATCGCTTGAATTAAATCGTAAAATAATTTTGAGAAGTCCTGATATTCGTCAATCAACAGATATTTCAGATCATTTAATTTCACCTCTCTTATTCTACATTCGCCTTTTGTTTTTTCTATTATCTTAATAGCTTCCGTTAAAAGATCGTCAAAATCAAGAAAATTATCTTTCTCTAAACATTCGGAATATTCTTTGTAAATTCTGTTAGCCAGTTTCAGAAAATGCTTGGATTTAAAGTTATCAATCTTTTCTTCTATTTCATCAACACTCATTCTTGATTTCTTGGCTTTCTGAATAAACTGAGTGAATAATTGAACCACATCGGAATTAACATTTTTTTTGGTTATTCGCCTGATAATTTTCTTAACATACAATTCCTGATCAATCAACATTCTTTTTCTTGGTTTAACTACCTGATAAGCGAAACTGTGAAAAGTGCGGATATTCTCCAATGATTTCAAAGCAAATTCGCGTTCTATTCTGCTTTTAATTTCTCTGGCCGCTTTCTTGTTAAAAGTCAAAATCATTATTTCGCGAGATAAAACATTTTGCTTGTGAATTAGAAAATATACTTTATAGGCGAGCGTGGAAGTTTTGCCAGTCCCGGCTCCAGACGACAATAATAAATTCCGCTCAGTTTTAGATAAAGCCAGCGCTTTCTCAATATCCATTTGAAATCCCAATTTTTCTTTCAGCCGCTCATCAAGATATCTCTTCAAACAAAACTTCTTACGATTTTCATATTCATCCTTAGATAAATTCTGATTATCAAAAAATAATTTATCAGCCGCTATAAAATCATATTTATCCAGCAAGGCGATAATTTTTCTCATCAACTCAATTTCTTCCCAGTATCCAGGAGGAAGTGAAAATTCTTCTTCGGTTTCTTCTTGTTTCTTATCGCCCGAAAAAGCAAAAAGAAAAAGTAAGATTAAAATTATTACAGTTAAAATTTCCATAAAGAAAAAGTAAAGAATAAATAAAAAAATAAAGCGGCAAGATTTGAATTAAACCTTGCCGCTTTATTAAACTTAGGCGGGCAGCAATTTCCCGATCAGTTCGCTGGCGTCAAATTTCGACATACCATCTACCATAGCTAACTCTCTTTCTCTAACCTCTTCGTCATCAACATTTTTTTGGAAAATTAGATCAATCAAAAAATCTTTCTGTTTTCTCGTGATCATATTTTCTTCCGTAGAATTTTCAATGTACAGTTTCTTTTCTGGTAAATCATAATTCTGCTGATTGTTGTTTGTATTCACTTCCCCTAAATTCATATCTTCAATATCTTGGGTAAAAATATCGGATAATCCAGTGGTTCTAATTACCGCATCAATGTAAGCCCTTTTCTGCGCCATCTTGAGCGTTTTATTAGGATCATTGCTATTTCTCTCGAGCGTGTCCGCGCCTCTGCCTTGCCCCACAACAGCACTGTCCTTTGTTAGAATACAGATAAAAGCGACTAAGTTTTTTACTCCGCTTAACATTTCCAAAGCGTTGTCGTCTCTCTCAAAAACAGCCGTTAAGCTGTAAATGCTGGCAAGTTTTTCAGCTCCTCCTTTAGCCAAACTCTTTTTACCTTTGATAATATAAAAATCTTGACTCTCTTTCAGTTTGGGCATTACTTGAGAAATGAAATAACTTCTTTTGGAAAGAAGATCATTCACTCCCTGTTTAAACGATTCCAAATTTTCATTAGTTTGAATTACATTTTGATTGTTCATAAGTTTTGATTTAGATTAATAAATTATTGATAAAGTTAATTTCTTTGCCTGTATTGTAACGCCTCAGCGAGATGGCGCACTTTGATTTCAAAACTGCTATCCAGTTTAGCGATTGTTTGGGCGACTCTCTTGAGTGAATTGATTTGATTAAGCGAAAGATGTAATTGTTTTAAAGCGATTTCTAGGAGCTGTAATGTTTGTTCGTCTGTTATTTTTTCAGCAACTTTATTTTTCTTTGCCTTTTTAACTCGCTTTTTAACTTCGTTTACGCTTTCCTGTTTTTTGCCTCTTTCGTATTTAAGATAAGCGGCGGGAGTTACTCTCAGAACTTCTATTGTTAGATCTGTTGGCGTTCTATATTTCTTGCCTCTCTGATGATTCTTAATTTCAAATAATCGGCAAAGACAATCTCTCTCCTGATCATTCAAATTTCCGCACCTACAGGATTTTACCGCGATAGTTTTGATATTAAGTTCATCACAAGCTTGCTTCAATTGCTCGGCTTCATCGTTGCCGATAAACTTAATGGAGTGATTGCCAGATAAAGCAATTTCAACAGCGCGCTTAGCATGTTCCTGATTTATTATTTTGTTATAGATCATAAGTTTTGATTTAAGAATTAATTTTAGTGATTATTATTTTTCCCAACTTGTATTCAACTTTCACTTTACTGCCCAACTCAAAACCAAGCTCCTTTAAAAATAATCCCTGTAAAGGGATAAAAGGAATTGGTTGAAAGTTATTCCACGAACGATAAGAGATCTTCCTGATTGTTTTAATTTTGCTCATAGTGTTTTTAGTTAATGATAAATGGTTCAATAAATTGTCTTACTTCTTCAAACTCTTCATCGTTTAAACTTTCTTGTTCGTGTACATACCAGTCGGCAAAATAATAAATAATATCTTCAATTTCTTTATTATCCTCGTCTACTAAAATTTCTAGCCAGTCAGCTGGACCGCCCCAACTTAATTCAATTTTGTAATGAATTCTTTTACTAACCGCTAAAATACTTTGCCCAAATTTTTCTCTCTTTTCTTCGTTTCCATTAGCTTCCTTAATTTCTTTCATTCTATCTTTCATATGTTCTATCATTCTTTCTCTAGTTGATTCTTTTTCCATAATGTTTTTAGTTAAAAATAAAACGGATATTATAAAGATATCCGTAAAGATGGTATTTTGGTCAGGGCAAGTGTCTACCAGGTAAAAAATCTATAAGTGAAACATTGAAAATAATAAATATAAAGGAGTTAGGGCGAGAAGTATAAAATTCAGGAATTAAGGCGTCGGGTGGTGGTTACTTTAACATCCATAAATTTAATGATTGAAGGTATGTATAAAAGCAGGTCTGTTTCTTCAAAGCTTTTTCAAACTTTTTCTAATACTACTTTTAATCAGCCAAAAAATATTTTTTCAAATTTTTTAAAAGAAAATGTGGCGAGTAATTAAGACTTCTGTTATAATAGAATTATGAAAATAGATAACGAAAAATTAAAAAACAAAACAAAAAAGAACCTTGCTGAGGAATCTTTTAAAATTAGCATTTCCGATTTTGGAAAGAAACTATTATATCCTGCCAACATTAAAGGAATGGATGACTTTGATTACCTGCTCAGTAAAAAAGCGGGAACATTGAAAGGAAGAGAAGGGAGTTTTGATATTAAAAATGGATCAAATTCTTTGCTTGTCTCTTATAGGGTTGATTTAAATAGAAGTCCTAAAGCACTTGAGATATGGTTTAGTAAAAAAGATAACAGTTTAGACGGGGGCACCAACCAAAACATTGAATTGAAGGAAGATATAGCTATGTTCGGGATTAGATACTTCTTTCTTTGTTCCTGTGGCAGAAAAACTACAGTGCTTTATCTTCCAGATGGAGAATACTTTTTTAAGTGCCGGGAATGCGCGAATATCATCTACGAATCGCAAACCATAAATAAACATACAATGAATGGACTTTTTTGGCACACTCATCAAATGATCAAGTTAGCTAATCGAAGAGAAAGAATAAAACGAATGTTCTATGGAGGTGGATTAAGTAAAAAAGGTCAAAAGTTTACAGATCTATACAATGAGTGGGATAGCGAAGTAAAGAAAGAAGCGATGATGAAAGCTGGAGAGTTTTAGCAGTTTATTTAGACAATCCGCAGTATTTTTATTAAAAAGCTTCTTAATATCAAAAGAAAGGGGTAATAGTAGTTAATACGAGAAAACGCGAAAAACAGTAGGAACGGAGGGTTGAAAGAAATTTAGTTTTGAGGTAAAATAGGAATAAATTCAGTTTAATATCATTATATGCTTGAAATAAACCAGCCCTTAGAATCGGTAAAGCCAGATTTTTTAGAATTTATAAGTATCATTAAGGGATATCGTCTAAATGAACTCAATAAAAAGGGATTAATTTTTGTACCAGAGAAAGAAATAAATCTCGGTAAACTAAACAGATATATCTATGGTTTATATGAGAATGGGATTCTAGACAATTTTAGTGAAACTAATTTAAGACATCTGGAATGTTTTGGACATAAAATAAATAAAAAAGATTTAGGGAAAAGCTATATAAAAATAAAAAAAGGAAATAAAAAATACATTGCTCTTTCATGTGGTACTGTGGAAAAAATAGAAGAATATGTTAGAACTTTGTATGTTCCAGGAAGCTCTGGATTAATTATTAGAGACAATGGAAAATACGCTTGTAGGCAAGGCAATAACAATCCTTGTACTTTTAGCGATGATAGTAAAATCGTATTAAACTTTCTATACAAACATATTAATAATCCACAAGGAATAGATGCAACAATGCGTGAATGTAATTTAACAAAAAAACGATTAAGTTCGGCTTGCTACAATATTAGAAATAAACTGAAATCAAAATTGGGGTATACAAAAAAAGAGGTTGAGAAAATATTGCCCAAATATAATAATGGATACTATGTTTTGATTATCTAATTCTATTTGCAAAAACTTTATGATTTTAGGATAATTAGCAAAGAATAAAATTATTAGGAAATTTCAATCTAATCCAATCTTATGATTGGCTTTTTTTATTTTGTTTTAGCGATAATTTAGTAAAGATTGGGAATTTCTAATAATTGGTTAATCACTAATATGCGTAGGATAATAGGAGTATAATAATTAATTTGTAGACCGACAAACAACTTTAACTTTTAAATAAAATAAATTATATGACTATTAAAAGTAATTTACAATATTCAAAAACCGATGAACAATTTTCAACCTTTGATCTGGGATTAGCTTCCGCTTTATTTTCTTTGGGATATGAATTGAAAACTATGGACAAGGAAAATCCCAGAAAAATTAAATTTATTTTTAAATATAGAAATGGTCTTAGCAAAACAATTAACAATTACTGGAATGACTGCTTAAAGATAAACGCTCGAACTTTATTTAATAACCAAAAGATGCTAAAAAATCGAATCTATAGCGAATAATACTATAATCGTTAGCTTAATAAATTAACATTAAAAATATGAAATCAATCGAAAGACGATTTAACAACATAACAAAGAAAAACCCCTCGTGGAGTTCTTATATTTGTTTTGCCGAAGCTACAAAAGAACAAAATTTTAGCAAGCAAGCAATACATCGCTGGTTCAACAAATTAGTGGATAAAGATGATTATGCGAGAAATGAAAAAAGAGCCATCTTATTTCATCTTGATAGGATAACAAAACGCGCTGAGGACGACCAAAAATGAGGGCAAATTAGTTTATTGGAAAGTTTATTTCAATATTCTGTACTATTTATCATTCAACTAAATTAACATTACAATTAACATTAAAAATATGGAACAAATACAAACAGTCGATATCAGAGAATATCTAACGCAAAAAGGAATTTCCTTTAAAAAAGCAGGTGGGGAAATAATAACTCACTGTCTTTTCAGCGACTGTGACAAAGATAGTCGAAAGAATGAAGCGCATCTTTATTTTAGTATTGAAACTGGACAATACCATTGTAAAAAATGTAGCGCGAAGGGCAATATTTTTACACTAGCCGAACACTTTGGAGATAAAAAAAGTAATGTCATTGTAAATTCCAAAGAATCACATAAAAACAATAAGGGATTAAAGAAATCTAATTTTAATAGCGACTGGGTTGAAAAATATCATCAAGCACTTCCAGATCGTATCAAAAAATACTTAAACGATAGAGGTATTACAAATGATATCATAAACAAATATAAGCTTGGTTGGGGTAGTTTTTACGGCAAACAATGGATTACCATTCCTATTAAAAATATTGACGGAAATTTTATATTTCTCAAATTACGGCAAGATCCAGAAAAAGGAAATAAAAAAGTGACATTCCCTTCGGGAATCAAAGCTCAAGTATATGAATGGGATATATTAAAAAGTGCCAAAGATAAAATTGTAATTTGCGAGGGAGAACTTGATATGCTTGTTTTAACGTCAAGAGGAATGCCTGCGATTACATCCACACATGGAGCAGGAACCTTTAAGCAAAAATGGGTAGAAAAAATTGGAAAGTTTAAAAAAATTTATGTCTGCTTTGACAATGATGACGCTGGCAGAAACGGAGCGGATCGGGTAGTAAAAATGCTAGGAGTTACTGGAAGTGAAATTTATCTTACAACCTTGCCGAAAGAAGTTGGCAAGGGCGGAGATATTACTGATTACTTTACTAAACATAATGGCAATCTAGATGAACTTCTCCATAAGCTTTCAAAGCAAGTATTGATTATTGAAAAGACAGAGCACCTGAAAGAAACTGAAGAAAACAAGCAATCGGAGATAATAATTAATAGAATCAAAAAATTAATTCACCTGTTCAAAGATGATTTGGACGAAGCTTATACAAAAATTAAAAACAAAGACCATTTTGAAATTTGGCCAATTAGAAGAAATAGAAATTTCAAATTATGGGTCAATAGAATAGGTCGCGAGGTGCTTGGAAAAACACCTTCTGAAACAGCCGTGAAAGAAATTATGAGTGTACTAGAGGGAGATGCTATTTTTGATGGTAAAACTGAATCTCTTTATAATCGAATGGCTTTTAATAAAAAAGAATTCTGGCTTGATTTAGCTGATGAAAAATGGAGAGCCATTAAAATTACACCTGACGATTGGGAAGTAATTGAAAATCCGCCCATTCTCTTTAAAAGATATCAGCATCAACTGCCTCAAGTTATTCCCGATAAAAATGGAAGTATTGATTTGCTTAATAATTTTTTAAATCTCAAAAATAAAAATCACAAGCTGCTAATTTATGTTTTTGTCGTTACTTCTTTTATCCAAAATATTCCGCATCCCTGTCTCATTTTTCATGGACCTCAGGGAAGCGCTAAAACAACTTCTTTCAAAATGATTCGTTCTCTTATTGATCCTTCGCGTATAGAAGTTACCGATCTTAGCAATAATAAAAAGGAGCTTATTCAAACGCTGGACCATAATTGTATCTGCTTTTTTGATAACTTGGGGAATATTAAAAATGATATTTCTGATTTGCTTTGCCGAGTTATCACAGGATCAGGATTTTCACAAAGAATGTTATACAGCGATGACACGGACATAATAAGAAACATAAGAAGGATAGTGGGATTAAATGGCATAAATCTATCAGCTACCCAGCCGGACTTGCTGGAGCGCAGCATAATTATTGAACTTAACACTATTGCTGAGGAAGAAAGAAAAAATGAAGAAGATTTGTGGCAAGAATTTAATGAATTAAAACCAAAAATATTAGGAGGAATACTTAATACCTTGTCCAAGGCAATGACTATCATTCCTAACATAAAAATAGATTGCCTGCCGCGTATGGCAGATTTCGCCAAGTGGGGAGAAGCAGTTTCACAAGCATTGGGATACAAAGAGGGGTCTTTTATTCAAATATACAGAGAAAATATTAAAGAAATAAATTTAAAGGGTGTGGAGGAAGATATGGTGGCTTCGGCTATAGTAGCTCTTCTAAATTCAGAAGAATCTGAGAATAGATGGGAAGGAACAATGCTAGAACTGCTAGAAGATCTTACTAAAGTTGCTATGGACAATAAAATTATTATTGATGAAAAAGATCGATATTGGGTAAAACAACCTAATGCTTTAAGTAAAAAAATTACTAAAATAAAACCACTTCTAGTTTCAATGGAAATTAAAATAACAGCGAAAAGAACTAATAAAGGTAGAGAGCTGACTATTACTAATCACACAAAAAATACCGTCACTACCGTCATAAATACAGGCACCAAACAAAAACCAGTGCCTAATAATAATATTGAAAAAAAATCAGGTGATGATAGTGACGATAATACTCTCAATATAGAAAAATCAAAAGATGAAATAAAAATTGACGACATACCCTTCTAAAAAATAACTGCTTTTAATGTCATGATCTCTTTATCAAAATTTAAAAAGCTAGCAGGAAAAGATGCTCAAGGTCTCACCAATAAGGAGATTGAGCGAATTCGTGACGCGCAATACCAGTTTGCGGAGCTGGCTTTTGATATATGGATGAAAGAAAAAGGGTTAGAAACAACATTAAAAACAAAGCATTGATATAAATTAATGAGTATGATATTATAATAATGAACTCAACAAAACTAAAAGGTTTTTGTCATCATAATGATTATTCTATTGTGATATAAAAAGGGAGCATTTTCTGCTTCAACTGCTTTTTAGTTAGTTGAGTTCAAAGCAGATTTATTGCTCCCTTTTTATAATTAACAATAAACACATGGCACCAAATAAAATAAGAGGAATAATATATTATCGTGTTTCAACAGAAGACCAAGCTCAATTTGGCGTTAGCTTAGATCAGCAAAAAAAGAATTGTTTAAACTATGCCGAGAGCAATAATATAGAAATAATCAAAATGTTCCATGATGACGGCGTTTCAGCCAAAACTACCGACAGACCAAGTTTGCAAGAGATGCTTAAATTCTGCAATAAGAGAAACAAGGGAATGGATTGCGTCATTGTTTACAAAATAGACAGACTGTCAAGAAATGTTAATGACTATAGTAATATTACCATTCTCTTAAATAAACTAAATATAAAGCTTATTTCCACAACAGAAGCAATTGATAATACTCCAACGGGAAAGTTTATTGGCAATATTATGGCCGCGAGTGCTCAATTCGACAACGACACAAAGAGTCAAAGAATTACTGACTGCTTAAGGGAAAAAAGAGAACAAGGATATTGGTGTGGCAAAGCCCCTGTTGGTTACCTAAATACAACGAATAGACTTGGAAAAAAGGTTATCGCAGTAGATAAAAAAAGAGCTCCACTGATTAAATGGATCTTTGAAAGATTTTCAACTGGAATTTATACCTTAGAAGAATTAAGAATTATGGCCAACAAAAAAGGATTAAGAAGTTGGAATGAAAAAGAAATTTCAGCTCAACTTATGAGCAAATTTATCAAAAGAAAATTTTATATAGGAATAATGACTGTGAAAGGTGAAGAGTATGAAGGTAATTATGAGCACATCATTAGCGATCAAGTTTTTTACAAGTGCCAGAATATTCTAACTGGAGAAAATAGAGCCGAAAATATTTCCAGAAATCAAGCTAACGAAAATTTTCCTTTGAGACATTTTGTAATATGCGCTTATTGTGGCAGACCCCTAACAGCTTATTTTGCTACTGGGAGATGGGGAGGAAAATACCCTTACTACAGATGTTATAACAAAAATTGTGATTCAAGAAAATCAATCGCTAAGAAAAAATTAGAAAAAGATTTTTTGCGTTACTTGGAAGAAATAACCCCCAAGAAAACTTTTCTGGACCCCTTTAAGGCCATAGTTACCGATGTCTGGAAGAAAAGATACAAAGAATTAAATAAACACAGGAAAGATACTCTCAAAGTATTGGAAAACTTGAAAGAAGAAAAAGTAAAACTAATAGAAATGAGAAGGAAAGAGCTTTTTTCTGATGAAGATTTTAAAGAAGCTTTTGATAAATTAAAACAAGAAATATTAGATAAGCAAATTATTTTAGATGAAAATGAAATTAAAGAATTTAATATAGATAAAGCCGTGACTTATGTCTTTGATTTTATTGCTACTATTCCCGAATACTGGAGCAAAGCCAGTTACGATCAGAAAATAAAAATACAGGGTTTGATTTTTCCTGAAAAGCCAATTTATGGCTATGAGAGATTTCAAACCCCTGAAATTTCGCCAGTTTTAGCAATAAAAAAGGAGTCCTATGACCCCAATTCCCCGATAGTACCGCCTAGGGGAGTCGAACCCCTGTTACTAGGATGAGAACCTAGCGTCCTAACCGCTAGACGAAGGCGGCGGAAAGTAGTTTATAAAGTCAAAAGTCCATAAAGTCAAAAGTCAACGACACCTTATAAACTTTCAACTTTATGGACTTTATGGACTTTCAACTAATATAATCTACCACACTTCAAATCGTTTCACAAGAGCTCATAATTCCCAATTTATAATTCTTGATCACTCAACACGCTTGCTATTTCAACCAGATTTAAACCGTAATTTAAACCTACCGCGGCGGCGGCGAGAGCGGGATAAATTTGCCGGCGAGTTAAATGGATAGGGACGAAAGAATTTTGATAATTAATTTTAAAACTGACGATTTCTTCTTTGTTTTTATCTTCCGCTGAATCGCTTTTTTCAAAACTAACTTCCGTCGCCTTAACATCCGCTTTTTCATTAAATCCGAGAGTGATCACTTTCGCTCTTGTCCCTTCAATGATATTTTTAGTCGCTTCGTCATCGCAATTTAAAACCGCTAATTCATTTTTCCGCAAACATTTAACCATCAAATTCCTTTCTCTGACGGATTGCTTAAAACTGTCATCTTTACCATTTGCTGATCTTCCCGTTCCGATAATTATTCCGACTTCCGGACGAGCGACTTTAAATAATGATTTTATCTTGCCCGCTTGATCGGTTTTTGTTTCCAAAATTAAAAATTCCGGATAGTCCTGTTTTATTAAAATTGTTTTTATGGCTTTCATAAGAATCTTCGCCGTAGAAACAGGGCGCTGCCTCGTCTCTACAAAATCAACACCGATGATCGCCAAAAGAATATCGGTTTCGTCATTAAATAAATTCTTATTTGCGCGCGCTGAAAACTGAGACGCCAAAACTCGACCAATCATTTCTTTAGTGGAGGCAAGGCACTGCCTCGTCCCTACTTCCGCCTCGCCTCCGGCAATACCAATAATTTTAGGCCGATATTTTTTTATAATCCGGCGGGCAAGAATTTTTAAGATTTTTTTGTTAACAGTTGACATAAATAAATATTTTACACTTTAACCTGTCATCCCGAGCGACCCCGTATCAAAGTACGGGGCAGGCTTTAGGAGCCGAGGGATCTGTAAAAGAGTAGAGTGTGTGTTTCAAAATATCTTTACGAAACACAAGTATATCGCTCTTACAGATTCCTCCACTCCGTTCCCCCTTCGGCTATCGCCTTAGGGTCACTTCGGTCGGAATGACAAGCGTTCAAGTTTTAACCTCACTCTTCCGGCGGAATATCATAATAATCAACTAAAAATTTCATCATCTCCCGAAAAAACTTAGCTGTTGAATCGGCGGCAAAAGAAACCTCTGTCGGATCATCCAGCCTGATCAACATTGCAAAACGAGGATCCGGCAGCGGTCCGAACCCGACAAAAGTATGGATCGTTCTATCGGGATCATAGCCTCGTTCGTCTTTTTTTGCCACTTGAGCCGTTCCGGTTTTGCCGGCAAAACGATAACCTTTTACTCTCGCTCCGCGAGAATGGCCGTTTTCAATGACGCTCACCATCATCGCCGACACCAGATTGGCCGCCCGGGGAGAAATTACCTGGCGAACCACCTGCGAAGAAACTTCAGTTTCGCTGCCGTCGGGATGAATAAATTTTTCAACCAAATACGGCCTCATTAATTTCCCGTCATTGGCAATTACCGAGATCGCCGTTAACATTTCCATCGGCGTAACCATAATTCCCTGACCAAAAGCCGCGTTGGCGAAATTAACATCAATTTTGAAATTGCTAAGATTTGAAAGATTGCCCGCCATTTCTTCCTCTATCCCCGCTCCCGTCGGCATATCAAAACCAAAATCTTTTAAATAATTACAAAATTTTTCCTTATCTATTTGCTCCTGAACAAAAACGATTCCGGTATTTAGAGATTTTTCCAAAACCTCCGTCATAGTTTGCCTGCCGTAAGCCTTGCCATCGGAATTATAGATCGGCCACCCTTTTATTCTTACCACTCCTTCATCCAAGTAAGTCGTCCCGGGAGCGACTTTATTTAGATCAATCGCCATCGCCATCGTAACCGGTTTCATCACCGACCCCGGCTCATACAATCCTCTGGCGTTGATATTGATAAAACAATTCAGATCTTCAGTCTTGGAATATTCGTTGGGATCATAGGACGGCTGCTGGGCCATGGCAATGATCGCTCCTGTCCGGGGATCCATAATGATCGCGCTTCCCGCTTCCGCCCCGAATCGTTCTATGGTTTCCTTTAATTTTTTTTCAACGGTAAACTGGACCGTTTGGTCAATAGTCAAAACAAGGTTATCACCGTCGCGGGGCGTTTTAAAATCGGATCGCAATTTGGCAATCTTGCTTAAAATTCCGCCGGACTTGGCGCCTATAATTCCTGTCTGCCCCGCCAGTTCATTTTGGTAATATCCTTCCACTCCGTATCGGCCGACCTTATCTTTGTCTTTATACCCCACGAACCCCAAAACATTGGCTGCCAGAGAATCGCCCGGGTAATACCGCCAATCCTCCGGCGCCGTTTTAATTCCTTTAATATTCAGTTCTTTAATTTTTTCCGCTAATTCGTTATTCGTTTTTCGCTTAATTACTTCGTAAGAATCGTCGGGTTTATTTAATACGCCAAGCAATTTTTCCTCGTCAATTTCCAAAATTGGCGCCAAAGTTTCCGCCGCTTTTTTAAAATCCTCTATTTCTCTCGGCACGGCGTAAATCAAATTCATTCTCCTGTTTATCGCCGCCGGATAAAGTTCGCTGGAATGTTCGTCTTTGAAAAATATTTTTCCGCGTTCAGGAATTACTTTATCGTAAAAACCGTATTGGTCTTCCGCCAAAGCGACATAATTATTATGATCCAAAACCTGTACCTGAAAAAGGCGAAGAACGACGATCGCAAAAGCCAAAAAAATTACCCCCGATAAAAAAACAATCCTCCCGTCTTTAGATTGTCTCCTGTTTCTGATTTTTTTCATAACTGCAATAACTTAGATTTGGAGTAATACACGGACAACATATATCATGGAGTGACACACGAGCGACAGCGGAGTGTGTTAGTTTATCGCAAAAAATAACAAACTCCGCTGTCGCTCGTTTGTCACTCCGAGTTTAACCCCCAGACTTAGCTTTATGAACTTTCCACTTTATGGACTTTCGACTTTATAGACTCATCTTACCGCCATTGCCGAGCCGCTTGCGGTGATATAATCCGCTTTTTCCATGGCAACCATATTAAACGCGTCCGCCGTTTCTTCCAACCGGGGCATTGATTTTAATCTTGCCAGTTCAACCATCAAGTTTTGATTTTCATTTTTTAAATCGTCCAATTTTTTTTCACAATCTTCAATATCGTAATTCCCCGCCGTCACGCCACTGGTTTGAATAATGTAAGAAACGCTCAAACAGCAAATCAAAAAGACAATTACAAAACTAAGCGCCAATTTACTCTTTCTTGCTTTACAAGAAGCCGTTCTTCTCCCGCCCATTCTTCTGAAGTTAGATTTTGTTTTAATGATCGCCATTGTTTTTATTTAATCAACAGGTTTTACTTTCGACTTTATAGACTTTTGACTTTATGGACTTTTTCCGCTACTCTTAATTTTCCGCTTCTTGCTCTCGGATTTTTTTCTACTTCCTCCTCGCTTGGAGTAATAGGCTTTTTAGTTAAAATTTTAAGCCGCGCTTTGTGATGGCAAACGCATACCGGAACCTCGCTATCGCAGACGCAATCTTTTGACTCTCTCACAAAAAATTGTTTTACAATTCTGTCTTCCAGTGAATGAAAGGAGATTACCGCCATCCGCCCGCCAGGGCTTAATTCTTCTAAAATTTGAGGCAGAGCGTTTTTTAAATTATCCAATTCCCTGTTAACCGCGATTCTTAAAGCCTGAAAAGTTCGCGTCGCGAAATGGATTCTTTGCCTTCTGCTCTTATAACTTGCCGGCACCGACTTTTCAATTATCTCCACCAGCCGTCCGGTCAGTTCGATCTTTTTTATTTTTCTTTCCACAACAATATTCTTGGCAATTGCCCGAGCATATCTTTCCTCGCCATAATCCTTAATAACTTCTTTTATTTTTTCCTCCGGCCACTTGTTTAAAATTTCCGTTGCCGTGATCCGATTATCATAATTCTCCAATTCTCCTCCGATTCTCATATCAAGCGGCTGATTCTTTAAAAAAGAAATTCCCAACACATCTTCGTCAAGCTGATAAGACGAAATTCCCAGATCTAAAAGAACTATATCAATAGGATGAAAATCATATTTTTCCACTACTCGGGAAAAATCAGTAAAATTTTCTCTCTTCAAAATTATTCTTTTCTCAAATTTTTTTAAGTTATCCCGCGCCGCTCGCAGCGCTTCCGGATCCAGATCCATCCCCAGCAGTTTTCCTTTCGGTCCCGTTTTTTCTAAAATCGCTTTACTGTGTCCCCCGCCCCCCAAAGTTCCGTCCACCAGATTCTCATTTTTTTGGGGATCAGTAATTTTTATTACTTCGTTCAGTAAAACCGGGATGTGAAAATAAGACATGAAATAAAGCTTATAAAGTTTGTAAAGTTAAAAGTTTATAAAGTTTTAATAAAACTAGAAGATAGAAATAAAATATAAAACTTTAATTGTCATCCTGAATTGAACTTGTCATCCTGAACTTGTTTCAGGATCTGTCATGTGCTACATTATGCTTTTATATTTATCTTAAAACTTACAGTAACAGACGACAGATCCTGAAACAAGTTCAGGATGACAAATTCTAACACATTTCGTAATTCAGAAAAAAAATAATCATTGAAAATTGATTCATTAGAAATTCAATAAAAAATAAAAAATAAAAAATAAAAAATAAAAATTTTCTTTATATTCTTATCTCTCCCAACTTTTCCGAGATATCTCCGCTGGATTTCTCGGTGGTGTTTTTATATTTATTCCACTTTTTCTCGTCCCAGATTTCCAAACGGCTGTAAAGTCCGCTAATAATTACTTTTTTATTCAAGCCGGCATATTTTCTTAAGTAATCCGGCAAAACAACTCTTCCTTGTTTATCAATTTGAACATCCATCGCTCCGGCCAGCATCAAGCGGGCAAAAGCCCGTGTGTTGGCTTGGCTGATCGGCAGTTTGCTCAACTTTCCGGCAATCTCTTTCCACTCTTTAAGAGAATACAAAAAAAGGCAGTCATCAAGACCCTTGGTAACGACCGCTCCTTTTGAAAGTTCCTTGCGAAATTTAACCGGCACCGCCAGTCTCCCTTTTTCATCAATATTGTGTTGGTATTCTCCAATAAACATATTTTTTCTTTAATCCCCTCCTTGGCAAAGAGGGGGTTGGGGGTGGTTAGAATTTAACTTTAACTTATCCCCATATTTATCCACATTCCACCACTTGTTTCCATTATACTCCATTTTCAATCAAAGTCAAATTACCAGCGTCCGATTGCTTTACAATCTCCGTAATTAAGTTTATTCTTTTCTTATAACCTGCTAATTTTTATTTTTTAAATAAAACAAGAATTAAAAATAAGCCATAAATTTGGCTTAAATAAAACAAAATAAGATACAATTCTTAAAAAGTTAGCGGGGAACCGCAAAATTAACCGCCTTTATTTCAAGTCGTATAAGTTGTATTTGAATTGAATAAATTATTATTTTGCTTATTTTTATCAAATGCCTCCGGCAAAAATCCAAATAATTATACACAAATTATCCACTGTTCATAATAAGTTCGGGATGACAAGTTTTGATGAGTTTCGTAATTCATAATAAGTTAAAACTTTTATTTTATCTTAGATTATAAGACTTTAATCTTCCTCCTTTATAAAAGGGAGACTAGGGGGGATTTTTAAAGAGGTGTTGGAAAAATTAGCTATTATTTCTAACCACCTCTAGCCCCTCCTTCGCAAGGAGGGGAAAAATCGTATTTCATAATTCAAAAAACTTAAAAAAAATGTTATACTAAACAGCAAGAAATAAAAACAAACAATGCTAAAGAAAATTCTCAACGGAAAATCAAATTCAATTACCTCGGCGGCGATCTTATTGGGACTGGCGTCACTGGCCAGCCGCTTTTTAGGAATGTTGCGGGATCGAATTTTGGCCGGACAGCTTGGAGCGGGAGATGAACTGGATATTTATTACGCCGCTTTTAGAATCCCGGATTTAATTTTTAATATCGTAGTTCTTGGAGCGTTGTCGGCCGGATTTATTCCGATCTTCGCCGGCTTGTTGGCAATTGATAAAGAAAAAGAGGCGTGGAGAGCCACTAATGTAGTTTTAAATTTTATTTTAGTTTTGCTGTTATTGGTCTGCTTTATTTTAATTATTCTGTCACCGGAAATTATTAATCTCATTGTTCCGGGATTTGACCGGGAAAAGAAAGATCTTACTGTTGCTCTAACGCGCATTATGTTTTTAAGTCCCCTATTTCTTGCTCTGAGCAGTGTCACGGGAGGAATTCTCCAGTCTTTTAGAAGATTCTTTTTTTATGCCATGGCGCCGGTAATGTATAATATCGGCATTATTATCGGAGCGGTATTTTTTGTAAAATGGTGGGGGCTTTACGGTCTGGCATGGGGAGTGGTCCTAGGCGCTCTGCTTCATTTTCTTATTCAACTGCCGTCCGCCATTCGTCTCGGTTTTCGCTATCAATGGATTTGGGATCTTAAAAACGCTGAATTGCGAAAGATTATTAAAATGATGGTTCCCCGCACTTTGACATTATTGGTCTCTCAATTCAATTTAATAATTATTACCATTATTGCTTCCACTTTAGCAATAGGAAGTTTAGCGATTTTTAATCTTGCCAATAATTTACAGAATCTTCCTTTGGGATTATTCGCTTTTTCATTCGCGGTGGCCAGCTTCCCCGCTCTCTCCGCCCTATCTTCCCGAAAAAAAATGCCTGAGTTTGCCAAACGGCTTTCTTTGATCACGCGGCAAATTTTATTTCTGATGATCCCCGCCAGCGTTTTAATGATAGTTCTGAGAGCCCAGATCGTCAGGGTTGTTTTGGGAAGCGGAAAATTTAGCTGGGAAGACACTGTTTTAACTCTGGAAACTTTACAGTTTTTCGCTTTGAGCTTATTTGCCCAGGGGCTGATCCCTCTTTTCGCCCGCGCCTTTTGGGCAACGCATAACACCAAAACTCCTTTCGCGATAGCCTCGATCGGCATGCTGGTAAATTTAGCCGGCTGCCTGATTCTTCCTTCGTATATTAGCCCTTGGACAGGCGAACCCTTTGGAGTAACAGGATTGGCGATCGCTTTTTCTTTGGCAAGCATTGTCAATGCCGGACTGCTGTTCATTTTGATTTCCCAAAAAATGAAACAGTTCAATAAAAAAGAGATTTTTGTTTCTTTGACAAAAATCTCTCTGGCGTCAATTATTGCCGGACTGTTTGCCTATCAAACCCTTTATTTAATCGCTCCGCTGGTTAATATGAGAACTTTTATCGGAGTGCTTATTCAGGGTTTTCTGGCGGGCTCGGCGGGAATTTTAATTTATCTTTTACTAATGTGGATCTTCAAAAGCAAGGAATTAATTCTTTTCAAAAACGCCTTGCGACGAAGAATTTTCAAGACAAAAATTAGAACGGTGGAAGTAGTGAAAGAATAAACTAAATTCAAACACACGCTCTTTTTAAGAAATTAGATAGAATTTATTCTCTTCTCGGGAGGGAAATAATCGGTCAACTCCGCGATTTTATCCACTTCTCCAAAATTTTCCGCTTGAAAAATTTTACTCTCGTTAATCTCGCCATTGTCTTTTCTCGATTTTCCGGAAAGAATACAAACAACTTTCTTGAATTTATTTTTTTCATTAGCTTTAACCGCCGCCGCGAAACTCGCCTGTCCTTCGGGAGAAGTAAAAATATTGTTTTCTTCAAGAATATTTTTAGCTTTTTCGATTTTTTCTTCATCAACATAAATACCGTTTCCTCCGCTTAATTTTATCAACTCCAAAATTTCTTTTTTGCGTCTGGTATTTTTTATTCCCAACTTCCCCGCTTCGCCCTGAACGGCGTAAAGTTTTGGAATTTTTTTTATCTCTTTATTTTCCAATAAATATTTATAAGCCCGTCCGATCCCGACAAACGAACTTCCACTGGTGGTGAAAGTAAAGATCGCTTCAACTTCTCCCAGATTTTCAAATATTTCAAAAGCGATTGATTTAAAACCTTCAATTGACGAATCGTTAACGGACGGTCGCAGATTTTCAATTTTATATTTTGCCGATAAATAGTTTGCCAGCCTGATGGCCTTTTTTGATTTTACGATGATCGGATCGTATTTTTGCATCTCAATAATTTTCTCTTTTTCAGTTTCCGGAGAAATAAAAATTAAAAGTTTTATTTTCGCTTCGCGACAATACGCCGCCGCCGCGATTCCCGCGTTGCCGGAAGTTGAAATAACCAGCGACTTTTTATTGTTCTGCTTGGCCAAAGAGATCTGATAAGCCAAACTCCTGTCTTTCAGCGAGCCGGTTTTGTTTTCATCCTCTCGCTTAAAATAAAGATAATTGATATTTAGCAGTTTATTTATTTTGTGAATTTCAATTTCCCTCGTTCCTTTTTTATTTAAATTTAATCTGTTCTCCGATTTTATAAATTCATCATAAAACTCCGCGTACCGCCAAACGCCTTTCTCTTTTGAATTTATTTTCATAATATATTGCTAAATTGTTACATTGCTGATATTATCATTATGCTCTTTTGTTGTTATAATGTCATTAGAAATTATCTGTGTTTATCTGTGTCCGAAGGTCTGTGTTCGTCTGTGTGCCATTTAAATTAGACACAGAAAAACACTGATTAAAGCACAGACGAACACAGATTAAACAAGTTTTTATAAAAATCTATCTTCCCAAAAAAAATCTCAAACAAAACATCGCCACTTTTTTAAAAAGAAAGTGCGGGTATTTTCCTTTGGAAAATTCTTATGTCCGAAGGTTGGGAACAAATTTTTATCCCCGCTTTCATTTGTACATCAGCGAGGATGAGAAAAATTATATTTTAAATCTTCATCTTGACCAAAAAAAGCCATCTTACGGAAACCAAACAGCCCATTCAGGAGAATACGACGGGAAAGTTGTTGAGGAAGAAGCGAAGAGAATAAAAAATTTATTACTTTAAAATTACGAAATATGTCAGAACTGTCATCCTGAACTTGTTTCAGGATCTGTCGTCTGTTACATTTAGCTTCAAGATAAATATAAAAGCATTATATAACACATGACAGATCCTGAAATAAATTCAGGATGACAAACTTGATATATCACTAAATTGTTAAGAATTTGACAAAAATTTCTAATGAAGTATTATAGAAATACAAAATGAAAAGGGAGGTAAGAAAATGGATCCACCTGCATTTATCGTATCGGTTGAGACTAGCCGGCATCATCAAGTCTAATTACGGGTCTAGTTAGCTTGATCAAAACCATAAGCAAAGAGAACAACAACAAACAAAAAAGGAGGTAAAAATATTCTTTTGTTGTTCTCTTTTTTAAATGTCCAAATTCTTCACCCTCTTCGCGTGGGTCTGAATAAATTTTTTCCTCGGCGCCACTTCCGCTCCCATTAAGATATTAAAAGTAGCGTCAGCTTTCTCGGCATCGCTGATAGTCACTTGCTTCATAACTCGCTGTTCCGGATCCATCGTCGTTTCCCAAAGCTGGTCCGGGTTCATTTCTCCAAGACCCTTGTATCTCTGAATATTAACCGTCACTTCCCTATCCTTGCCTGATCTCATTTTGCCAATAATCAAATCTTTTTCTTTGTCGGAGTAAGCGTACTCTGATTTTTTTCCGGCGGAAATTTTATAAAGCGGCGGTTGGGCGATATAAATATGCCCTTCTTTGATCAAATCTTCAAAGTAGCGATAAAATAAAGTTAAAAGAAGCGTGCGAATATGAGCGCCGTCAACATCGGCGTCGGTCATAATAATGATCCGATCGTATCGCAATTTAGAAAGATCAAACTGTTCTCCGATATTCGTTCCCATCGCGATGATCAAAGCTTTAATTTCCACTGAACTTAAGATCCGATCCAGCCGCGCCCGCTCAACATTCAAAATTTTTCCCCGAAGAGGAAGAATGGCCTGAAAAGATCGGTTGCGTCCCTGCTTGGCGCTGCCGCCCGCCGAATCACCCTCAACAATATAAAGTTCGCAGTTGTCGGCTTTCTTCTCGGAACAATCCGCCAGTTTACCCGGCAAGGTCATTCCTTCCAAGGCTCCTTTTCTGATAATTGTGTCCCGCGCCGCCCGCGCCGCCCGCCGCGCCTGCGCCGCCAAAATACACTTGCTTAAAATCGCTTTGGCGTCCTGCGGATTTTCCTCCAGATATTCTTCAAAAGCCTCCGACATTATCCCCGCCGTGATTGACTTCATTTCCGCATTACCTAATTTAGTTTTGGTCTGCCCCTCAAATTGCGGCTCTTTCAATTTCACACTAATAACCGCCACTAAACCTTCCATAACATCGTCGCCACTCAAATTTTCATCCTTCTCTTTTAGAAATCCCCTCTTTCTGGCAAAGCTGTTCAAGTTTCTGGTAAGAGCCATTTTAAATCCCACCAAATGAGTTCCGCCTTCAATGGTGTGAATGTTGTTGGCAAAAGCTAAAATATGTTCTTTAAATCCGTCGTAATACTGAAGGGCTATTTCCACCGAGCTGCCCTCAGCCTCCTTAGAGACATAAAAAGGGATTTGATTTTTAATTTCCCTACCCTGATTTAAATGCTTGACATAAGAGATAATTCCTCCGTCAAAATAAAAAGTATATGATTTGTTAGATTTATTGGATTCTTTAGATTCAGAGCTCGCTTCCGACTCTCGGCTGTCAATGATCTTAATTTTCACCCCCCGGTTAAGATAAGCGTACTGCCGCAAACGGCCGACGATCGTTTCAAAATTAAACTGGCGATCTTTAAATATCTCCGGATCAGGTTCAAAACAAATTATCGTTCCGGTTCCTTTTGTTTTTCCGACAGACTTAACTTTGCCGGTCGGCTTGCCTCGCTTGTATTCTTGCCGCCAAATCTGCCCGTCCCTTTTTACTTCCGCTTTCATCCAAACTGAAAGCGCGTTAACTACTGAAACGCCCACTCCATGCAACCCGCCCGAAACTTTATACCCTTCCCCGCCGAATTTTCCTCCGGCGTGAAGAATGGTCATCACTGTTTCCAGGGCTGATTTTTTTGTCTGAGGATGCTTCTCTACCGGGATGCCCCGCCCGTTGTCGCTCACTTTCATTTTATTACCGGGCAATAATTCAACTTCAATATTATTGCAATGCCCCGCCATCGCTTCGTCAATGGCGTTGTCAACCACTTCCCAAACCAAATGATGCAGTCCCTCAATTCCTGTTCCGCCGATATACATCCCCGGCCGCTTCCTCACCGGCGCCAACCCTTCCAAAACCTGAATCTGCGCCGCGTTATACTCGGATTTTTTATTTGTTATTTTCTTTTTAGTTTCTTTTTTTGGCATAAAATTTTTTATAAGTTAATTGAATACTATTATTGCAAAACAACACTTCCTGGCAACAGAATAGCATAAATTAAAGCACAAAGAACAAAAATAATAAAACCATAAACAATTATTTTTTGAGCCTTATGTTTCTTTTCTTTGTCTTTTTTTGTCGTGGCTAAAATAAATTTCATCATTCCATAAACAATTATTAAGACAGCTACATTCGCACCCATACCAAGAATCCAATTTGTAATATTTATTTTTGCCTCCTGAAAACTAATTGGGATATTTTCAGATGATTCCAGATAACTCCATTTTGATATACTAATTTCATTTAACACTTTCTCCTGTGCCATAACTGACGGAGCCAGCATTTTTGATTTTATTAAAGTATGTTCTGATATTTCAAATACTGTTCCAATACCAACAACACTAACGATTAAGATTAGTTTTGAAATTATGATTGATAATTGATTTTTTGACATAAAATATTTTAATAAAAAATTATATTTTTAGATTTCTCAGTAGTAAATAAGTTTTCGACTTTTGACTTTATAAGCTTATTATCCCTCCTCCCAAAACCTCGTCCTTTAAATAAAAAACCACCGACTGACCCGGAGTGATCGCTCGTTGGGAAGTTTTGAAAATGACCTTATATTTGTCTTTATTTTCCTGATTCACTGTCGCCGAAACTTCTTTACTCCGATAGCGAATCTTGGCTTTTATTTTGAGTGGCGGTTTAGGAATTTCTCCGGCAATCCAATTTACTTTTTCCGCCATTAATTCTTTAGAGTATAAAGCCGGATCATCGGCATCATTGCTGACTATTAATTTATTATTTTCAAAATCCGTTCCGACCACGTAATAAGGACCGGTTCCGCCAATGCCAATTTCCCGCCGCTGGCCGATAGTGTAAAGCGGCAGTCCTTGGTGGCGGCCTATTTTATCACCGGCAAGATTAACGATGTCGCCCGAGATTAACTTGAGATGCTTTTTTAAAAAATCCCCGTATCTTTTGCTTTTAATAAAACAGACTTCCTGACTCTCGTCCCTCTCCAAAACCGGCAATTTATACCCTCTCGCCAACTCCCTCACTTCTCTTTTATTATACTCCCCTAGCGGAAATAAGCAATAGTTCAGCTTTTCCTGAGTCAAATTATAAAGAAAATACGACTGATCTTTATTTTTGTCTTTTGCTTTAAGTAGTTTAAACTTGTCATCCCGAGCGACGGTAGGAGCCGAGGGATCTGTAGGAAAATGAGATGTGTTTTTCAAAATATCTTTATGAGGCACAAGCATATCGCCTTTACAGATTCCTCCACTCCGTTCCCCTTCGGCTATCGCCTCATGGTCACTCCGGTCGGAATGACAGTGTTGTAAACACTGTAAGCGGGCGTAATGTCCTGTCGCCACAAAATCAGCTCCCATTTCCAAAACCTTATCCAATAAAACCCCAAATTTAATTTCTTTATTACACATCACGCACGGATTCGGCGTCCGTCCGTTTTTATATTCGGAAATAAAATAGTTAATTATTTTTTTCTTAAATTCTTTACTTAAATCCAAAACATAAAACTTTATTTTCAACTTATCCGCCACCGCCCGCGCGCTCTTCTCAGATTCCTCATCCCCCTCAATCCCCAATCTCATAAAAACCCCTCCCACCTGATAACCCTGTTCTTTTAATAAAACCGCCGCCACAGATGAATCAACTCCGCCCGACATCGCAATTATTGCTTTTTTGTTTTTAGGAGTTGACATATTTTTTAGATGTGATATGATAAATTGTTGACTTCAAGTGAGATTTTTCTCGCTTGAGTCGCAGGAGACAATTACAATGGGCATAGGAACATTTGAGAAAATAGTCCTAAATCAGGACATTCCAGACGAGCAAGTAGAGATCGCTTTTAATCTACTTATTGTAGAAGCGATAAACAACAACCCAGGAATAGTTAGCGTTGCCCTTGAACTTCTTAAGGAGCATCGTCCAGAACTAGGCGGAAAAATCGCCAAAGAAACGCTTTGTCGCACTTCAAATGAGCAATTGGAAGAAGCTTTTGATCTGTTTGCTCAAGAGAAAGATGATAAGGAAATGGCACGGCGCGTTATCTCTCTCTGGAGTCTTCGGCCTAAATTGGCCGAGAAAATTGATGAAAAATACTCCCTGGGAATAAAAGAGAGTATGGACACAGAATACTAGCGGTATTCAAATAGAACAGTGGGAGTTGCTCATCGCGCGACTCTCCTCTTTTTTTATTTATTCATAAAACCTCCCCAACACCCCATCCTTCTTAAACTTCCCAACATTCTTCACGACCTGCTTATAAAACTTCGGATAGTGAATCCGGTTTATCCAGCGGAATTTATAAAACTGCCGATAAGGCTTTTTTTG
This sequence comes from Candidatus Moraniibacteriota bacterium, assembly GCA_030629775.1. Lineage (GTDB taxonomy): Bacteria > Patescibacteriota > Minisyncoccia > JAHIHE01 > DAOVOJ01 > DAOVOJ01. The sequence continues at coordinate 3,860 of DAOVOJ010000003.1, read as the reverse complement.
ATGATGGGCAAGTTCATGCGCGATGACGGCGAGAATGCTGGAATACTTTTTCGGCTTTTTTAATTTCTGTGTATAAATATCAACTACCACCAACTTTGACTTTAAATTAGTGTATCCCAGTTTGTAATTTTTCACATACCCGTCGCCCGCCCTGATTATTTTCGGCTTAAAAGAAAACCCCTTGAGTTTTAAAACCCGACAGGCCTCTTTAAAGATATATTCACAGTTTTGTTCGTGGGTAGAATATTCCATTCAATATTACTGTCATCCCGAGCGACGATAGGAGTCGAGGGATCTGTTAGTGGATAAAGTGCGTGTTTTATAATGTCTTTATTAGAAACAAGTATTTCATGTTTTACAGATTCCTCCACTTCGCTCCCTCTTCGGCTATCGCCTTAGGGTCACTTCGGTCGGAATGACAGCAAACACATAATTCACCATTTCATCAATCCGTTAATCCATTAATTCAAATCAAAACCAAATCCAACACTTCATCCACATTCTCCACAAACTTAAACTTCAACGCCTTTTTTACTTCCGCGGGAACTTCTTCCAAATCTTTTTCATTGTCCTTCGGCAAAAGAACTGTCTTCACACCTCCTTTACGAGCGGCAATGACTTTCTCTTTTACTCCGCCGATCTCAAGAATTTTTCCCCGCAAAGTGATCTCTCCCGTCATGGCAATTTCCTGCCTTATTTTCCTTTTTGTTAAAGCGGAAGCTAACGCTACCGCCATCGCCACGCCCGCCGATGGTCCGTCTTTTGGAATTGCACCCGAAGGAACATGAAGATGAACATCGCACTCCTTGTAAAAATTTCTTTTGATCTTCAGTTTTGACGATCTTGAACGGACATACGAAAAGGCCGCTTGGGCTGATTCTTTCATCACATCTCCCAGCTGGCCGGTGAGATTCAAACTGCCTTTTCCCGGAAAACAGGAAGCTTCAATAGAAAGGATCTCCCCGCCCACCGAGGTCCACGCCAAACCGGTTGCCACTCCGGCAACATCTTTTGTTTCTCTCATTGTCCGCAGAAACTTTTCCGGACCGAGATAATCCGATAAATTATTTTTATCTATTTTAATTTTTTTTATCTTTTTGAGGCGGGCTTTTTCAACTATTCGCTTAGCTTCCTTGCGGGCAATTTTCGCTATCTGCCGCTCCAGTCCCCTCACTCCCGCTTCCAATGTATATTTGCTGATGATAATTTTCAAAGCCTCGTCCGAAATAGCAAACTGGCTGATCTTTATGCCGTGTTCCTTTAAAACTTTAGGGATTAAAAACCGGCGAGCGATATTAAACTTTTCTTCTTCGGTATAACTGACAAATTCAATGATCTCCAGCCGATCACGCAAAGCGGAAGGGATAGTGTCTAAAACATTGGCGGTGGTAATGAACATTACATCGGAAAGATCAAAAGGAAGTTCCAGATAATGGTCAACGAAAGAATTATTTTGCTCGGGATCAAGCGCTTCCAGCAAAGCCGCCGAAGGATCGCCTCGGTAATCAGCGCCGATCTTATCGATCTCGTCAAGCATAAAAACCGGATTTCTGGTTTCAGTTTTTTTAATTCCCTGAATAATTCTTCCGGGCAAGGCGCCGACATAAGTTCGGCGATGCCCTCTGATCTCCGCCTCGTCTCTGATGCCGCCGAGAGAGGCTCTGATAAATTTTCTGTTGAGCGCCTCGGCGATCGACTTCCCGATAGAGGTCTTGCCCACTCCCGGCGGACCGATAAAACACAAGATCGGTCCCTTGATTTTGCCCGCCAGTTTTTGGACCGCCAAAAACTCTGAAACTCTCTCTTTTACCTTATCAAGCCCGTAATGGTCCCTGTCTAAAATTTCTTTCGCTTTCTTGATGTTAATTCGGCTTTTTGATTTCTTGCTCCATGGCATTTCTGACAGCCACTCCAGATAAGTTCTGATATAAGAAGATTCCGGGGCGTATTCGGACATTTTTCTTAATCTCTCCAATTCCTTGAGCGCTTGTTTATTCGCTTCCGGAGGCATTTTTGCCTGGACGATTTTCTTGTTCAGCTCCCCTATTTCTCCCCCCTCTTTGTCCATTCCCAGCTCCTTTTCAATGGTCTTCAACTGTTCTCTTAAAATAACTTCTCTCTGCATTTTGCCCAGCGATTCCTGAGTTTTGTCCATCAGCTTTTTTTCCATCTCCCAGATTTTCATTTCCTCCACCAATAAGCTGTCCAGTTTTGCCAATCTTTTTTCAGTGTCGCTAATTTCCAGAAGTTCCTGCTTATCCTTGATTTTGAAATCCAAGCCGGCGGTAATAATGTCAATGAATTTATTGTGACCGACATCTTTGCCCAGCATTTGAATGATCACCTCAAAAGAGATCGGCTTTCCCAAAGAAATTCCTTTTTTAAGATGTTCCAAAATTACTCTTCTCATTGCTTCCACTCTCAACGGATCTCCGTCAACAGGAATAATTTTTTTGACATTTGCCAAATAAAAAGGTTTTTTTTGGACAAATCTAATGACTTCCACTCTTTCAACTCCTTCCACGATCGCCTTAACCGTGCCGTCCGGCATTTTCATCATTTGCTTAACATCGCAAATCGTTCCAATTTTATATAAATTATTGGAAACTAAACTGTTAGTGGGATTTTTTTGACAAACAAAAGCTATCCGAGGCCGTGAAGGAACATTATCCATGATCTGCACCGATTCCCGCCGGGCAATAGAAAGCGAAACGACTTCATACGGAAAAATAACCGTTTCCTTCAACGGAATAAGCGGTACTATTTTTGTTTTGACAAGATTGGTTTTATTGTTTTTTTTGAGATTGTTTTTTTTATTCATATTTTTATTCTTTTCTTAAGATGCTATTATTTTTTTATTATACTACAAAAAAACGAAAAATGAAAGAGGGAGCAGAATCAAAAGTTGAAAGCACTTTACAAACTTTTAACTTTATGACTGTTGACATATATTGTCTTATTTTGTATACTTTTATTAAGGAAAGTTAAATAATAATTGATTTTTAAGGAGGATAATAATGAGTACTAACAAGAAGAAACTTGTTAATCCGAAAGGACCTGGTGTTACAAAATTTGTTACAGATCCAAAAGAAGACAAGTGGCTAAAGGAGAATATAATTCCAAAGCTACTTAAGTCAGAGTAAATGATTTTTCAAGCGAAGCTAAGATGATAAATTTCACAAGCTTCGTTTTTTTCTTGCCATATTTTATTTTATTCCCCAACTCCAAAAACTGTGTTAAAATAAAAATAGAATAAAATTTTTATAAAATAAAAATAATGGATTTTTTACAAACGATCACATTTGCTAGTGTAGTCGGATCATTGACATTGATAGTTGGGATTTTGGTGAAAATAATTGGACTACCCGATCAAATAAGAAAAAATTATAATCGTAAATCTACTGAGGGATTATCAACCTCATTCATGATTTTGTCCTTAGCGGCTTATTCTCTCTGGACATTGCACGGAATTTTACGTAAAGATATAGTATTAATAGTCGGACAAGGTCTAGGCATATTTACAACCGGTATTATTATTTGTCAAATCTTTAAATATAGAAAAAAGAAATAATATTTTTTAGCATAATATGAACTTTATGAGCTTCTAAAACTATGTTAAAATAAAAATAGAATAAAATTTTTATAAAATAAAAATAAAAGTATGAAACTCACAAAAAAATGCTCCCATTTTATCGCCGCTATTTTATTGGCGATAATGTTTATTCTCGCCGTTACCAGTGTCGCCGGCGACTCGGGAATCGTTGACGAAGTGGCGCACATTCCGGCGGGCTATTCTTATTTAAAATTTCAGGACTATCGCCTGAATCCGGAACACCCGCCGCTGATCAAAATGATGTCCG
>DAOVOJ010000059.1 GCA_030629775.1 Candidatus Moraniibacteriota bacterium | reverse complement strand
TGAAGCAAACAAAAATCTGGGAACTTATAACTGTAAAAATAGTGTCTGGGTGCCTATCAATCATAGCTGGAGTTGTTTTATTTACAAACAACCCTATGGAATTGCCTATGGCATTAAGAATAATCATCATCTTTATTGCGATGATAGTAGTATTCTTAGCAGTTTTTTATTTTGCCATGATAAGCCGTTTCTTATTCCGTAATCCAAAAAAGTATACGGAAGCATGAAGGAGAAGGAGAAATAATTTTTCCTTCTTTTTTTATTGATAAAAAGTCTAATCTATGATAAATTAAATTTATACGAAACAAATATGGGAAAAATAGATTTCTCAATGACTCCCAAAATACTAAGAACAGGAATTGTCGGGATGAAGGAAACGCGGGAGTCTTTTGGAAAGTTTATCAACTTTTAATTTTCTTACTTTCTTACTTTCTGTCATCCTGAATACTGAACTAAATTCAGCACGGGCTTTGTTTTAGAATTTACTTTTGCTTTTCTGCCGTATTATGTTAAACTGTTTTTAAAGAAGCCGTTTTTTATTCTTAAATTAAAATTATGCGCATCATACTAAAAGGGACAAATGTGGAGTTAACTCAAGAATTGAGAGATTATGTTGACGAGAAGATCGGAGGACTGGATAAGTTTTTGAAAAATGTTGACGGAACTTTGGAAGCGAGAGTAGAGCTGGCAAAAACAACCAGGCATCATCAACAGGGCAATATTTATCGGGCGGAAGTTAATTTGGATTTTAGTGGTAAGATTTTGCGGGTGGAAGAAGAAAGGGAAGATTTGTTCAGCGCCATTGATGGAGTGGAAGACGAATTAAAAAGAAGAATTGTCAGTTATAAAGACAAAAGAAATACCGAAATGCGCCGAGGAGCGAGAATTATTAAAAAAATCAGGCACCTCTCGCCGCTTAGCTGGGCGAAAAATGAATTTAAGAAAATTAACAGGAAAAGAGACAAGAGGTAAAATGAAATGAAAAATTGAGAAATAAAAATGAAAAACGACAAATTCAGTTTTTAGTTTATTATCATGTCAATATTAACCAAAATTTTCGGCGATCCGAATGAGAAAGCCGTTAGAAAATTAGAGCCGGTCGTGGAAGAAATAAACAAGCTCGAAAAGAAATTCGAGAGTTTTTCTGATGGGGAAATAAAAGAGCAGGCCGGCAAATTTAAAGAAAGGTTAAATAAAAAAGAAACATTAGACGACATTTTGCCGGAGGCGTTTGCCGTTGCAAGAGAAGCGGCAAAAAGGACGCTGGGACAGCGCCATTATGATGTTCAGTTGATGGGAGGAATTGTTCTTCATCAGGGAAAAATTACCGAGATGAAAACCGGAGAGGGAAAAACTTTAGTTTCCACGCTGGCTTTGTACCTTAACGCTTTAGAAGGCAAAGGCGCCCACCTGGTAACGGTCAATGATTATCTTGCCATAAGAGACGCTAATTGGATGGGTCCGATCTATCATTTTCTGGGACTTACGGTGGGATGTGTTCAGCATGACAAAGCGTTTGTGTTTGATCCTGTCGCGCCGTCAGATAAAAATGAAGTTACCGTAGAAATGGAAAATCTGCGAGAAGTGCCGCGAAAAGAGGCTTATCAATGCGATATCACTTACGGCACTAACAATGAATTCGGTTTTGATTATTTGCGTGATAATATGGCCGGCAACATTCATCAAATGGTCCAGCGGCCTCTTCGTTTTGCCATTGTTGACGAAGTGGACAGTATTTTGATCGATGAAGCCCGGACGCCTCTTATTATTTCCGCTCCGGACATGGAGTCAACGACGATGTATCAATCTTTTGCCCAGATCGTTCCGCGGTTGGAAAGGGAAAACGATTATACCGTTGACGAAAAAATGAAAGCGGTCAGCTTAACGGAGGAAGGAATTAATAAAGTTGAAAAAATGTTGGGAATGGGAGATATTTATAAGAAGGGGAGCATTTCTCAGATTCATCATTTGGAGCAGGCGTTGAAGGCGGAAATATTATTTAAGAAAGACAAAGATTATGTTGTTAAAAACGAGGAAGTAATTATTGTTGACGATTTTACCGGACGGCTAATGCCGGGGCGAAGATTTAGCGAAGGGCTTCATCAGGCGATCGAGGCCAAAGAAAAAGTAAGCGTTCAACGGGAAAGCCGCACTTTGGCGACTATCACTTTTCAGAATTATTTCCGCCTTTACGATAAACTGGCGGGAATGACGGGAACGGCGCTCACTTCCGCGGAGGAATTTTCCAAAGTTTACGATTTGGATGTGTTGGTCATTCCTTCCAATAAATCAATAATCAGAAAAGATTTGCCGGACTCGGTTTATAAAAACGAGCGGGGAAAATTCAAAGCGGTCATTGAAGAAATAAAAAAAAGGTATAAAAAAGGGCAGCCGGTTTTGGTGGGCACGATTGCCATTGAAAAATCCGAACTGCTGAGCCAAATGCTAAACATTCAAGGGCTTCCTCATAAAGTTCTTAATGCCAAGCACCACGAACAAGAAGCTCAAATTATTGCCCAAGCGGGCCAAAAAGGGGCGATCACGATCGCTACTAATATGGCGGGACGAGGGACGGACATTAAATTGGGGGACAAGGTGAGCGAGGTAGGCGGATTGCATATTATCGGCACTGAGCGGCACGAAGCGCGGCGGATTGACAATCAGCTTCGGGGACGGTCCGGGCGGCAGGGCGAACCGGGTTCAACGCGATTTTTTGTTTCTATGGAGGACCATTTGATGCGGGTTTTTGGTTCGGACAAAATGAAGGCGATGATGGACACTCTGGGAATTGACGAAGATATGCCGATTGAAAACAAACTGATCAGCCGATCTATTGAAAGCGCTCAAAATAAAATTGAGGGTTATAATTTTGACGCTCGAAAACATGTTTTAGATTATGACAATGTAATGAACAAACAGCGGGAGGTGATCTATAAAAAAAGAAAAGAAATTCTTGAGATCGCTAAAAACGCTGATGATCCTCAGAGAGAAACAGATAAAGAGATTACCGAAAAAAATTATTCTGAGCTGGAAAAATTAAAAGATAAAATTTTGGAAATTTTTAAAAGCGAAATTCAGAATTTGACGGTCGCTCATACTATGGAAAATAGGGCAAGATGGGATATAGAGGGAATTCTTAAAGCAATAAAAAACAGCGTTCCGATCAACCAAGAAGCCGATAAAAAACTGGATGAGATCGTCAGGTCTGACTGGCCGGACGAACAAGCGCGTGATAAAATTATTGAATATCTTCTTAATGAAATCATTAAAGCTTACGACGAGCGGGAAAAGGCAATGGGATACGCCGTAATGCGGCAGATTGAAAAAGCGATTTTACTGCGGAATATCGATCTTCTTTGGATGGAACATCTTGACGAAATGCAGATGCTTAGAGACGGTATCGGGCTGCGCGGCTACGGGCAGCGGGATCCTCTTCTTGAATATCAAAAGGAAGGCTATAGAATGTTCCAAAACCTTTTAAGCTCAATTGACGAAGGAGTGTTCACGGCAATTTTTAAAATTAAATTAATGAGCCAGCCGCCGACGCCAATGGAAAATCAAAATATTACAACAAGCGGCGGCAGTGAAACGATGGGGAATATTGTTTCTTCAAAAACCAAAGAAAATAAAACAGGCCGAAACGACCCCTGTCCGTGTGGAAGCGGAAAAAAATATAAAAAGTGTTGCGGCAAGTAAACGCAGATTGTTTTTATATAAGGATATGCGTAAAAACCGTTTGGCAAATAGAGCGGTTTTTTATTGAGTTTTTTTATTTTGAATTCCCGCTTTTTATGTTATAATAAAAATAATCAAGAAATCGGATAAAATAAAGCAAAAACTTATTCACGGTTCAGCATCTTGACTAATGTTGTCTTTTTGTGTCATAATAAAAACATCAATAGAAAAGGAGGGATAAAAAAATAATGTGAACGCGCATTAAAAATTAAAAACAAAGAAGCAAACTAAAAAAGTTTGCGGTATCGGATGACGAACAAAAC
>DAOVOJ010000036.1 GCA_030629775.1 Candidatus Moraniibacteriota bacterium | reverse complement strand
TCCCAAAAAATCCATTTTCAGCAATCCCAGATCTTCTATGTTATGCATTTCATATTGCGTAACAATGCCGGATGTATTTTGCGGCGGAAATTGGCAGGGCGTGTAATAATCCAATGTATTTTTACTGATAACGACTCCACAGGCGTGAGTAGAGCTGTGCCTGGCAACGCCTTCAAGTTTCAAAGCGTTATCAATTAAATTCTTAATTTCAGAACTATTGCCATACATATCTTTTAATTCTTTGACGCCCGAAAGCGCTTCCGGAAGTTTTGTAAACATTGGAATTGCCTTCGCTACTTTATCGCACAAAGAATAGGGGAGCCCAAGAGCTCTTCCCGTGTCTCTGATCGCCGCGCGAGCCGCCATTGTTCCGAATGTTATAATTTGCGCGACATGATCTCTGCCATATTTTTCAGATACATATTTCAAAACCTCGTCTCTCCTGTTGTCCGCGAAATCCAAGTCAATATCAGGCATACTAATTCTGTCCGGATTTAAAAATCTTTCAAAAAGCAATTCATATTTTATTGGATCCACATCTGTTATCCCGATCAAATATGAAACTATTGAACCTGCGGCGGAGCCTCTTCCGGGACCAACGACAATTCCCTGGCTTTTTGACCAGTTAACAAAATCCTGGACAATAAGAAAATACGAGGCAAATCCCATTTTTTCTATAGTGTCTAGCTCAAACTTCAATCTCTTCTCAATTGTGTCGTTAGTTTTTCCATATCTTTTTTCAATTCCATTCCGGCATAATTTTTCAAGATAAACTTCCGAAGTAAGCCCGCTTGGAACATCAAAGTGGGGAAGTAAAATTTTACCAAGTTCCAGTTCCAGATTACATTCAGAAACTATCTTTTGCGTATTATCTATCGCTTCCGGAATATGCTTGAATTGCTCGATCATCGTTTCCTGGCTTTTCATTGAATAATCCTCTCCGAGCATAGACAACCTGTTCTTTTCGTCAACAGTTCTGTTCATTTGAATGCAAAGTAAAATATCCTGCGCTTTGTCGTCTTCTTTGTTTATATAGTGAACGTCATTGGCGGCAATAAGTGAAGCGCCTGTTTTTTTGGATAAATCAATTAAAGCGTTGTTAATTTCTTCCTGTCCTTTTAAATTTGGATGATGCTGAAGCTCCAGATAAAAATTTTCTTTGCCGAATATTTCCTGAAATTCTCTGGTTATTTTTTCAGCCTTTTTCAAATCACCGGATAAAATTGCTCTTGGAATTTCTCCCGCCATACAAGCAGAAGAAGCAATAATACCTTCTGAATGTTCCTTTAAAATTTCTTTATCTATTCTCGGCTTGTAATAAAACCCTTCCAGATGAGCCGCGGTTGTAAGTTTGATTAGATTTTTATAGCCAGTTTCATTTTTGGCGAGAAGTATTAAATGATTTCGCTTATCATCCGTGCCGGCGTTTTTGCTATGCCTTGAATTTGCCGCGACATAAGCCTCAACCCCGATGATCGGCTTGATATTTTTCGCTTTCGCTTTTTGATAAAACTCAACCGCGCCATACATAACGCCATGATCAGTAAGAGCCAGCGAATCCATTCCAAGCTCTCCCGCGCGCGCGACAAGGTCGTCGATTTTAGCTAAACCGTCAAGCAAACTGTAATGGCTGTGAGTGTGGAGATGGGTAAATTTCATATTGTTATTAGAATAGTGAATTGTGAATTGTGAATAAAAATTATCTCTATATTCGCAATTCACTATTCTCAATTCAATTTCCATTATAGCCCAGCGGCAAGAAAAACTCAAATTTTGGTTTGACAAAAAAGTTTTATCTGCTAGTATCGCTAATAAAGGGGGGTCGCTATACTATAAAATAGTGATGCTCTTTTTATAATGCAAATAAAACCTAAAGGAGCTAAACGAAATGGAAGTAGAAGGAAAGACAAAGAAAATAAAAAACATCAAAATAGATGTTGTCAGTGTAACCAACAAGTCTGTAATTACGGCAGGTAATGGTAAAGTAAAGATGTCATTAAAAGGCAAAGATATATGGGCAACGACGACCACTGCCAATATTTTGTTGTTGTTGGAAAAATGTGGTATTGAGACTCACTTCCTGAAACAGGATTCGCCAAATTCTTTTTTGGCAATCAGCTGTGACATGCTTAAAATGGAAGTGGTCGTCCGAAGAACGGTTCCGGAAGGGAGCAGCTATACAAAGCGCCACCCTGATGTTTTACCGGGAACAGTGTTTGAAAACTTGCCGGTAGAATTTTTCTGGAAGGATGACGAGCTGGACGATCCCATAATTGTTCAGGGGCAGTATGAATGGCACATATACGACGCCGGAAAACCAATCTCCGAAGAAAGTTTTCTCAAAGACATTCCATTTCTCTGTTCTCCTCGTGAGGCAGATCAGATCAGAGAAACGGCAAGATCGGTTTTCTCTGTGCTTGAGCAAGCGTTTGATCTTCTGGACTTAACCCTAGAAGATTTAAAGATCGAGTTTGGTAGAAGCTTCGGCGAAGGAAAAATTATTCTGGCTGATGTGATTGATCTTGATAGTTTAAGGGCTCTTGACAAAGATGGAGGGGAATTAAGCAAGCAGGGATTTAGAAACGGTGATCCCGAGGAAATAGTACGAGCAACATACAAAGCTGCCGCAGAATTAAGCGAACAGTTGCCGGGACTGGCTGACCAAATCAAACTAGATTAACAAATCTAGTTCGCGCTAAACATTTATTGCATCTTTGGAATTTATTCCTTAGATGTATTTTTTTGCTTGCTTAAAAGAATAAGCGTGATAAGATATAAATAAGAATATTTTGTATTTGCGCGGCCAAAATGAACACTAAGCCAAAAATTTTCAAGAACAAAAAATTGATAATTCTGGTGTTATCAATAGCGCTAGCCTCAGTTTGTCTTTTGTTTTCTAAAACCCATCCTTTAAATAACTATCAAGAAAAAATCATTATGGAAAACGAAATAGTTCTTCCTCAACCGCAAATAAAAAGCCCCGTTTCCGTTGAAGAGACGATTTTAAAAAGAAGAAGCGTGAGAGAATACAAAGACGAGCCGCTGAATTTAGAAGAAATTTCTCAGCTTCTTTGGGCGGGGCAGGGGATTACCGATCTTGAAAAAGGGTTCAGAACTGCCCCGTCGGCGGGAGCGTTTTATCCGTTGGAAGTTTATATAACCGGCGACATCCAAGAAGTGGCAAAAGGGTTATATAAGTACAATCCTGAAAATCATTCCATTATAAAAATTTCAGATAAAGATCTAAGAGAGGAGCTGTCGGAAGCGGCTTACGGGCAGGACTGTATCAGAGAAGCGCCGGTGGATATTATCATCACGGGAACTTATGAAAGAACGGCTGTTAAATACGGCGAAGAAAAAGCTCCCCGTTACACTCATATGGAGGCCGGCCATGCGGCGCAAAATATTTATCTTCAGGCGGAGAGCTTGAATTTAGGAACAGTGGCAGTGGGGGGATTTGAAATTGAGAAAATTAAAAAAGTTTTAAATCTTCCCAACAATGAGGAACCATTGTATATTATGCCCGTAGGAAAAGTTTTTAAATAGTTTAATTTTTACAGCTATGAACAACACTCTAAAAGATTTTTTGGATATGGCGGCTAATTTGGCGATTACATTTGGAATAATATTCGCCTATTTACAAATAAAGAAAGTGTCCAAGTCAATTGAAATAAGCCAAAAAGCAAACTTTATAAAAGTTCTCGGCCGTTTTACGAAAGAATACGACGCTTTAATGACCGAAACGAGAGATTGTGATACTCAAAAAGAAATGGATGTTTGGTATTTCAGGCTTTGGAATTTATACACCAATGAATTCGTATTTTTTTATCAAGGAGTTCTTGATCCTTTGATCTTTGAATTTTGGGCTTTTAAATTGTGCTTGTATTATAATGAAAAGCCGGCCTATGTTCCAATAAAAAAAGTAAACACTTATAAAGAAAGTCATTTAAAATATATGAAACATAGAAACGGCAGCTATCCCAAAACCGATTCTTTCTTCAGAAAACTTATAAAAATCGCGGACAACGAAAACAATGAAGGGATCATAGAAGCCCGCGTCCACCGGCTTGTTGAAAAATACAGGCGTCAGATAAATTAAATTTGACATAAAATTAATTTACTGGTAAGATTTATTTGTTATGACGACAATAGTTCGTAATGACTGAGATGCAACCAGCGGGGGCGCGGGAGAGAATGATCTTATTAGGCTAGAAATCTAGCTAAAGTGGAAATTCTAATGACTCGTCATTGTCTAGGGAGTTTCTTCCTTTTTGAGATTTGCCTCTCTGATACGCGTGAACCTGAAAGTTCGAACAAAGCCAGCTGAAGTCTAAGATGAAATTTACGGACCGAAGCTGGCTCCAAATTTTCAAAAAACTTTTTTAAATATAAAATAATAAAGCATTATGTTAGCAGTAATTAAAACCGGCGGGAAACAGTATTTAGTCTCGCCGAAAGATAAAGTTAAAATAGAAAAACTGGACGCTGAAGAAGGCAAGAAAGTTGTTTTTGACGAGGTTTTATTGATCTCTGATGAAGACGGCAAGAAAATGAAAATAGGCGAACCGACGATAGACAAAGCGAGCGTGGAAGCGAAAGTGTTAAGACAGTTTCGCGACAAGAAAGTAATAATCGTAAAACACAAAGCCAAAAAGCGATACAATCTCAAAAAAGGCCACCGGCAATGTTTAACGGAAGTGGAAATTGGAAGCATTAAAGGATAACTGTGTTTTTTAAAAAGAACTTCTGGATAAGAAGTTCTTTTTATTTTGCTAAAATTGTCCGGTAAATATTGAAATTGTCATCCCTGAACTGAATTCAGGACAAGCTCTGAATTTATTTCAGGATCTGTCGTCTGTTATAGTTAACTTTAAGATAAATATAAAAGCATTATGTAGCATATAACAGATCCTGAAACAAGTTCAGGATGACAGTTGGAATTTGACATTTTATTTGTCATTAGGAATTAGGATTTAGAAATTTCATTGATATTCCCGTCTTCCCGCCAACGCGCTTCCTAAAGTCACTTCGTCGGTATATTCCAAATCCCCGCCAGTGGGCAGACCACGAGCAAGACGGGTTGTTTTTATTTTTAGGGGCTTTAGCGTTCTTACCAAATACAAGGCGGTTGTTTCTCCTTCAGTCGTCGGGTTGGTGGCGATAATTACTTCCGAAATGCCATTGTTTTTAATCCGTTCCACTAATTCCCTGATTTTTAACTGTTCCGGTCCAACACCTTTGCGCGGTTTAATAACTCCGCCCAAAATATGATAAAGCCCGTTAAATTGTCTTGTTTTTTCAAAAGCGGGAATATTCAACGCTTCCTCAACAACGCAAATTGTTTTTTGATCCCGCTGGGGGTTTTGACAGATAGAGCATAATTTACTTTCTCCGCTTTCAGTAATATTAAAACATCTTGAGCAAACACCGATCTCTTTTTTAAGATCAAGAATAGCCGAACCAAAAGCGTCAAGTTCTGACTGAGGCTTTCTAAGCAAATAAAAAACAAACCGCACCGCGGTCCGAGGACCAATACCGGGAAGCTTTGAGAATTCGTTGATTAAATTTTGGATAGAAGAAGGATAGGACATAGTGTCGAAAGTCTGTAAAGTCTATAAAGTCGAAAGTCTGTAAAGTTTATTTTGGCTTTATAGACTTTCAACTTTCAACTTTATGGACTTATTTTGTGTATTTTTTCGCTAAACTTCTAAAACTGACGAACTGTTCATTGAAATATAATTTGATCTGTCCGGTGGGGCCGTTGCGGTGTTTGGCGATCATAATGTCGGCAATGTTCTTTTTTTCAGACTCTACTTCTTTTTTAATTTTATCTTCGCGATGAATAAACAAAACGACATCGGCGTCCTGTTCAATGGAACCACTTTCTCTTAAATCGGAAAGGCGGGGGATTTGGTCGGGACGCGATTCAACCGCCCTGGATAATTGAGATAATGCCAAAACGGGAATACCAAGTTCTCTTGCCAGTCCTTTTAGGGATCGTGAGATTTCGCTGATTTCCTGAACGCGATTGTCTGTCCGGCCGCGTCCTTCCATTAACTGAAGATAATCAACGATAATTAAACCTAGCCCATGCTCCGCCTGAAGCCGCCGGGCGATGGTCCGCATTTCCATCACATTGGCGGAGGCGATATCGTCAATGTAGATCGGCGCCTCCGACAAAGCGCCCATGGCGTGGCCAATGCGGGAAAAATCATCGTCTACTCCGTCACTGCTTAATTTACCGGTTCTCAGTTTCCACAGATCAACATTGGCCTCCGCGCAGATCAGCCGATCAACAAGCTGTTCCTTTGACATTTCTAACGAGAATACTCCTACCGGTGTTTTTTCTTTTACTCCGACATAACGGGCGATATCCAAAGCAAGGGAAGTTTTTCCCAAACTGGGACGAGCGGCAAGAATAACCAAGTCTGATTTTTGAAGTCCCGCTAAAACATTATCCAGATCGGCAAATCCGGTTGGAACGCCGCGCAACTGCCCTTTGTTTTTATGAAGTTCGTCAATGCGGTCAAAAGCTTCGCTTAAAATCGGTTTGATGGGAGTAAAATCTTGTCGGATGTGTTGCTGGGAAACAGAGAATATTTTCTGTTCCGCGTCATCCAAAATTTTATCCACTTCCTCGGTTTCGTTAAAACCGGCGCTAATAATTTGAGAAGCAACATCAATCAGACGGCGAAGCGTTGATTTTTTCTGGACGATCTTGGCGTAGTGGACAATGTGAGCGGCGGTCGGAACGGCGTTAGCTAATGAGGCGAGATAAGAATGTCCGCCGATCTCATCCAGCTGCTTTTTTTCTTTAAGACGATTGGAAAGGCTAACCAGATCAATCGGATCGCGATGTTCGTAAAGATTCAGCATTGCCTCAAAAATTCGGCAATGGCTTTCTTTATAAAAATCTTCCGGCTTGATCAAATCAGCGATTTTAATAATCGCGTTTTTATCGATCATCAAAGACCCCAGCACAGACTGCTCCGCCTCCACATTCTGCGGTGGCAACCGGTCAGCGCTAAATTCAGGATTGGATGGCGATAAATTGTTGCTTAATGATTTATTACTAGCCATAGATAGATTATAATTTATGAGCGATAAAATGGAACGAATTACGAATCAGGAATTTGTATTTCTATTTCCAAGTCTACCACAAATAAATTTTTTGTTAAGGGGTTGCTTTATTTTTTAAAAGTAGTATTCTTAATAAAACGATTTATTTAAAACAGAAGGAGGAAAAAGTATACCACCAAAAAGTCCGCTTGAAAGAGCAAAGAGAACCGAACAAAAAAAAACGAACAAAGGGAATGGGGAATGGAAAAACAAAAACAAAACGAGAAAAAGCGCAGGAGGGAAATAAATTAAAACAGAATAAGAATAAATAATAATTTGCGTAGCTGGAACTTGTTTCAGCTACTTTTTTTTATTTTAATTTCAGAGCTAAAGAGGGGATTTTTAAAAAAGTAGGGATGGGCTTGAAACCCATCCCTACAATAAACATTGTCAAAATGTTAGTATGTTAAAATGAAATGTGGGCGATCCTGGACTCGAACCAGGGACCTTTTCCTTATCAGAGAAACGCTCTAACCAGCTGAGCTAATCGCCCAAAAAATAATTTCCAATTTCCAATTATTTTTTATTTGTCATCCCAGAATTTTTTCTGGAGTGACAACACTGATATTCATCAGCATAAACTCCAGAAAAAATATCTGGGATCCAGGATTAAGATATAAAAGCGTTTAATAATAATTAACTATATTTAACATATTATTTAACACATTCATTTCTTTTTATTCTGGATTCCGGATAAATTTCTCCGAAATTTTCCAGAATGACAGAAGGGGATTTGTAAATAACGCTACCAATTTTTAAACATTAAAAATTAAAGCATTATTTAAAAATTATAAAATTAAAAATTACAAAATTCCACATTCCCCATTATACCAAAATTCACACTTCTGACAAGTGTGAATTTTTTTGATTTAGTAACTGCTTTTTGGGGGTTAGAAAAAATTTAAAAGGGAAAAAATAATATTATTTTCTTTCTTCAATTTCTCCCCTTATTTCCTCTATATTTTTGCTTAACCGTTTTTTTCTCTTCGGGTTCTTTATTACCTCTCTCACATCCACGAGAATATTTCTAAATTCTTCCCAAAAGAATCTAGAAATAAAGGGATCCTTACTCGCTTCTTCTATTGTCTTATCAATCAAGAATAATACCCTTCCAATCCTCTTTTTTCTTTGTTTTTTACCCAAAAGCAACGTTTTCCTTAGATAACTAAACAATGCTCTTGCTTCCATATCCATACTTAGATACCTCCTTTTATATTCATCTACTATATCTCTAACTGTGCAAAAAGCAATCACTAATTTTTTAAAAACCAATTTTACAACTCTGTGTAGTCGTCCCAACAAGCGCCTATTTTGTTTAAGCCTGTATAGACAACAGCCTAAATATAGTCAACCTAATTTAATGAGTTGGCCTAAGCCAAGCTCACCTGTTTCTCCCTAGAAAGGAGGTGATCCATCCGCAGCTTCCGCTACGGATACCTTGTTACGACTTCACCCTGATTACCAATCCTACCGTGGACCTCTTGAAAATTCAGGAGGGCTTCGGGTATTACTGACTC
>DAOVOJ010000040.1 GCA_030629775.1 Candidatus Moraniibacteriota bacterium | reverse complement strand
GGGGAATTTGCATCATGGTGTGTTGCATGAATAGATGAAGATTCCGAATCCCCCGGAGGATTCGGAATCTATAAATAATCAAAATTCAAATGATAAAAAAATATTATCAGGGCGCAATTCATCATGTTTATAGCAGAGGGGCAAACAAAGATTTGATATTCAAAGACGAACAGGATTATTATTATTTTTTAAAACGATTGCGTTTTTACAAAGAAAAATATAAAATATCAATAATTTGTTTTGTTTTAATGCCAAATCATTTTCATTTAATGACAAAACAATTAAACGACTTGCCTTTATTTAGAATGATGCAATATTTGCTGAATGGTTATACTTTATATTTCAATAAAAAATATAATCACTCCGGATGTTTATTTGAAAGCAAGTTTAAAGCGATTCTTGTTGATAAAAACGAATACTTGCTTTGGCTCAGCGCTTATATTCATACAAATAGTTCTGTTGCCAATTTAGCTCACAAAGCAGAGGATTATAAATGGAGCAGTTATGTAGATTATTTGGGAACGAGAAACGGCACGCTTTGTGATAAAGAAATTATTTTGTCGCAGTTTGATTCCGAATTAGATTCCGATTTAGATTCCGAATCCTCAAAGGATTCGGAATCTGCTGAATCTGCTTATAAGAAATTTGTAGAAATGGCGAGTGTGGAAATTAAAAATAGGAAAGATTTGGAAAAGTATTTAGTAGATTAAAGATTAAAGATTCCGAATCTAAAAAGGATTCGGAATCTAAATTATCATTAATATTAAACTATGAAATCTTGTCAATCGATAAAAATTAAGCGAAGATTAAAGATTCCGAATCCTCGGAGGATTCGGAATCTGTTCGGAATCTTGATGCTTTGGATTTTGGTATTTGGAATTTCCACCGCGTCTGCAGGGTGGACTGAGGGGAAACATAATTCCGCGATTGAGTTTAACGGGACGACGACTTATGTTGACGGGTTTGGCGCGATTGGGAATATCAAGTCTGTTTCTTTTTGGATGAAGGCGGATGATATAACGAGCCGAAAAATTATGGACTTTGACGGGACTGATCAGATTGAAATAGACGGTAGCGGCAATATCTTAGCTACGAGTTTTCCCGGCACAGTCGCTATCTATATTGACGGCGTTAATAAAACAGCTTCTCCGACCATTGATACCGACTGGCATCATATCGCCATTACGACAGATACGAATGTCAACGCTTCCGCCGTGGTTATTGGTAAAGTAAGCGCCAGTTTTTTTGACGGCACATTAGACGATGTTAAAATTTACGCCTACGCCCGTTCTACCGACGAGATATTACTTGATTATAATTCTGGAGTAGCAACCCACCTCGGACCGAGCGGGAAAACATGCTCCGAAGATCCGGCGGGGTGTATGGATTATGGGTTGGTGGGGAGTTGGGGGATGGATGAAGGAACAGGAACAACGGCGTATGATAGTTCTGATAATTCTAATAACGGGACTTTGACGAATGGTCCGACTTGGACAACGGATTCCTCTCCTTTGGCGGGAGGCGGCGGGAGTTTGAAGTTTGATGGGGTGGATGACTATGTGGAAATACCTAATCCAGGGAATATCTTAGATAATGAAAGTTTAACAATTATTGCATGGGTATACCATAACCGCACAGGTAGTGATTATCAACGAATTGTAGATAGGGTATATGGTGGACAATTTTCATTTTATATTGCTACTTCGGACACTACTAATTATCAAGCTGGTGAAATTTCGTGGGCTTTATCTACAACCGGGGGGTATCTGGATTACCATGATGGAGATGTAATTATACCAGAATCAGAATGGGTTCAAGCGGTATTAACATATGATGGTAACAATGCAAAGATATATCTAAATGGTGTACTAAAAGATACACATGGAACTACGATATCAGGGGGATTAAGTTCCTCGACAGATGCTATACGAATAGGACAAAGGGCTGATATTGGTAATGATAGATATTTCAACGGTTCCATTGACTCTGTTCGTATCTATAACCGAGCGTTGTCGGCGGAGGAAGTTCGGTATCATTATAACAAAGGCGGACCCGTGGCGGAGTGGAAGTTTGACGAAGGAAGCGGACAGACGGCGTTTGATGAGAGTTGGAATAACAACGATGGGACGCTCGGCGCCACCAGCGGAGTTGAAGCCTCAGATCCTACTTGGGTTGAAGGGAAATATGGAGGGGCGCTGAGTTTTGATGGAGGGGATGATTATGTTCTTGTAGCTCACGATGGTTCGCTTATGTTCAAATCAGGTAATTTTAGTGTTGGAGTATGGGGAAACCCAGCAAATATGTCGGGTTATACTGGTTTAATTTCTGCTGATGATAATAGTGACTCAACTTGGAGGATAATTAGAAACGATGGCGATAATCATTTCAGAGCAAAATATTCAGGTACTACATTAAGCTACAGCGATGTTTTAGCAGGTGATTGGCATTATTATGTATTTACAAAGAATGGAACAATATTAACTCTTTATTTTGATGGAGAAGTTGTGACATCTGGTGCTTGTTCTGCTACTCATAATGTTGATGGGACAGAGTTAGTTCTTGGTTCATATAGGATATCGAACGCAAAAGCTGGTGTATATATTTTCAATGGTCTCATTGACGATGTCCGTATCTATAACTACGCCCGCACCGCGGAGCAAATTCAGATGGATTATAATGCAGGAGTTGCGACACACTTTCGATAATTTTGAATTTAAAAGTTTGAATTTTGAATCAATTTTGAATGACCGAATTTTTAATTTTTAAACATTCTATCATTAGAAATTAAATATTCAATCGAAATTCATAATTCATAATTCATAATTCAAATCAAAGACGGATTATAACGCGGGAGTTGCGACACATTTTAGGTAGAATTTTTAAATTTTATAATTTTTAAATTTTTAAAATAAATCTTAATTTTTAATTTCTAAACACGATGTTTAGAATGCTTGTTTAAAAATTTTGTCATTAGAAATTATTTATAAAATTACAAAATTAAAAAATTTCCACCAAAAAACCCCGCTTTTCAACGAAGTTCTTTGAAGTGGACCTGACGGGAATTGAACCCGTATCACTGCGTGTCAAAGGCAGTATGTTAACCAATTACACTACAGGCCCAGGTCCACAAAAATATTATACAACAAAAAAAGCTCTTTTACAAGAACTCCTTTTGTTGACACGCAATTGATGCCTATAATGTAACAGGCATACTGCCTTATAACTATATAATATCAGATTATAAGATTGTGTCAAGAGTCGGGATGTGGATAAGTTTTTCAAAAGAAGCTAAAAATTGAAAAGTCCTAACTATGTGTTATAATAAACCATATAATAAATTAAAATTAAAAAACTATGGAAAGTAAAAAAATCAATGTCGTTAATCTTAGGAAAAATGAAAATTTAGAAACTGAAGATAAAACTGAAGATAAAAATTCGGATCTGTATTTTAAGCCGAAGGAAGAAATAAGTGTAAAAACTGATGATGATTTTTTGAATGAAAGCGATTTTAAGTCTGATAAAACCGGCGTGTGGGGGAGGATGAAAGGGAGGATAAAAAGTAAAACCGCTCGTCATTCTGAGGCGATAGCCGAAGAATCTCGTGCCACGCGCGGAGAGTTGTCGCGACGGGATCCTTCGGCTCCGCTCCGCTCCGCTCAGGATGACAGAGAAAAACTACCACGGGATCCTTCGGCTCCTGTCGTCGCTCAGGATGACAGAGAAAAGATACGCTCCGCTCAGGATGGCAAGATCAGTGGAATTTTTGACAAAGCGATAGCGTGTCTTTTGTATCTCCTTGTTTTTCTTTTGCCGATCTTTGTCCTGCCGTTTTCAATGGAGATTTACGAATTCAATAAAACTTTGCTGCTCTTTGTAATTTCCAGCCTGGCGTTTTTGCTTTGGTTGATAAAAATGATTTTGATCGACAGGCGCGCAGTCTTTGTAAAAACGCCGCTTAATACGCCTATTATTATTTTTATTTCAGTGGTTTTAATTTCAACCGTTTTCAGCGTTGATAAGACTTCCAGTATGTTGGGATTTTATGGAAGATTTTCGGATAGCCTGATGGTTTATTTAAGTTTGGCGATGATGTATTTTGTTGTGGTTAATTGTGTAAAACCCACCCCTAGCCCCTCCCAAGAGGGGAATAATAATCTCATTAAAGCCTTTCTCGCCTCATCATTTATCGTGGCGATCACCGGTTTGATATACTTTTTCGGATTTAAATTTATTCCATGGGAAGAAGCGCAGTTCAGGTCATTCAATTTAGTTGGCGGGTCGCTGAATGTTTTCGGAGTTTATTTAACGGCGGTGATCTTAATCACTCTCGGTTATCGCAGTCGGGCGGGAGCGTTGGCAAAACGCTTAATGTCTTTACTGGTCATAATATCGCTGATCCTTTTAATGTTCATTGATTTTGTTTTGGCGTGGATCGTGTTGGCGGTTTCGTTGTTTGTGGTTTTGGCGCTGGGGATCGTGAACGCAAAGACGAGACAGCGCCTCGTCTCTACGGGTTTGATCTTTTTAATATCGCTGGTTTTCATTGCCAGCAGTTTGATCATCATAAACAAAAAAATTCAACCCGATGTTCAGCTGAATTCGGAAGCGATCTTTACCGAGTCTTTAATATCAAAATCCATTAAAAAAAGATTAATTTCCAATGATGATAATCAAATTGCGAGGGAAGACGCTTTTACAAGAGAAGTTATTCTTGACAAAAAGACGGCCGCTTTGATAGCGGTTGAAGGAGTGAAAAAAGATTTATTCGCCGGTGTCATCGGCTCCGGTCCGGGAACTTATCTTTATAATTTTTCCAAGTTCAAACCGGCGGAATTTAACAATAACGCTTTTTGGAATATAAGGTTTGATAAAGCTGGCAGCGAGATTATAGAAAAGGCTTCCACGATCGGAATTTTGGGAGTTCTGGCTTATTTGGCGATCGTAATTTTGGCGATGGGGATGTTTTTGAAAATGTTGTTATGGGCTTGGAGTAAGGATAAAAATTGTCATTCTGAGCGGAGCGGAGCGGAGCCGAAGAATCCCGTGGCGCGCGGAGAGAATTGTAATATAAAACTTTGTGAAACTAACACGGGATCCTTCGACTCGTCCCTCGCTCAGGATGACAAAGAAAATATAAGTGTCAGCGCTATTTACATTTTTGCTGCGTGGTTCGGGCTTTTGCTTTTCCAATTTATGTATCTTGAAGCGACTACGACGAAATTTATTTTTTGGCTGTTGACGGCGATTTTGGCGGGGGAGTATGTAGTTGCAAAAAGGTTCCACAGTCCTAACGGGACTATGGAACCAACCATTATAAACCTCAAAAAAGACAGGTCCGCGTTTTATTCCGCTCTGGGAGCGCTTTTGATATTTGTCTTTATCTTAGCTAATTCTTACTACCATCAAGCGAAATTCTATTTGGCGGAAGCGGGATATAAAACCGCGGTTTTAGATCGGAGCGAGGCTTTAAAAAGCGATAATTTAACCGAAGAGCAGGTTTGGGAAGTTCTGAACCAAAATGTCAGCGATATGGAAAAAGTCATTAAGAGAAATCCTCAGCGGGGAGACTATAAAATTTATCTGTCTGACATTTATTTCAATCGCGCCAGCCTTGTTTTTCAGGAAGAAAACAAAAAAGCGGAGGATGAAAGAAATACTCAGCAAATCGCGCTGGAAGTAAAAAACGCCATTGATCACGCCAAAAGCGCCGCGGACACCAGTCCGAATAATATTATTTTTCAGCAGAAATTGGCGAGTGTTTACGCTTCTTTGGACAAAAACATCGGCGTAGTCGGGGCGAAAGAATGGGCGGTCAAAAAATACCGGAACGCGATAAAACTGGAGCCGAATAACCCGGTCATTTACACGGAGTTGGGCAAGATCTATATTTCCGCCGGCGAAACGGATGCCGCGATCAAAGAGTTTGAAAAAGCGTTGGAATTAAAAGAAAATTATTTGGACGCCGGATTACAGCTGGGGCTGGCTTATGAAACCCGGGGAAACAGCCAAAAAGCGATCAGCCAATTAATTTCTTTGGGCAGTGTTGAAAGAATAGATAGCGTGATCGCTGCGGGACAGGTTGTTAGTCCGGTCGGCGCAAGTCTTGACATTGACGCCGCTTTCCAACTGGGGAGAATTTATTATAACGAAGGAAGAAACAGCGAAGCGAAAAATTTGTTCTTGAAAATCGCCAAAATAAATTCCACTCACTCAAACGCTCGTTATAGCCTGGGTTTGATCTACGAAAAAGAAGGAGAATATGAATTGGCTCTCAGGGAATTTGAAATTGTCTCAGCGATGAATCCGCAAAACGAGGAAGTGAAAAGCAAGATCAGCGAATTGAAAAAGAGGGGCGTAAACGAAATCAGCAATGACGAAGAAATTGTGGGAGAGGAGGAATAGTTTTGAATAAATATTCCCCTCTTGCCGTGCCCCGTCCTTTCGGGGGGAGGGGTTGGGGGTGGGTTAGAAATAATTTTCAATTTCTAATTTCTAATTTTCATTAAATTTCTAATTCTTTAATTTCTAAACTTTTATTATCTAAATTGTTATCTTGTCTAGTGTTGTTTACAACTTTTATTACTTATCTTTATTTGTCATCCTAGAATTTTTTCTGGAACGCAGTGGAAGAAAAAATATCTGGGATCCAGGATTAAGCCATAAAAGTGTTTAACAATAACTAGCTGTTTTAGCACATTCATCTCTTTTCATCCTGGATTCCGGATAAATTTCTCCACTACCGCTCCGAAATTTTCCGGAATGACAAAAAGAAAATCCTGAAATAAATTCAGAGCTTGTCCTGAATTCATTTCAGGGATGACAAGTTTTATTCAGGAATAATTTTCGACAACGAGAATGTTATTATGTTAGTATGTTTAAATACTAGTACGACTATTGACAATGTTTTGCGGCGTGTTAAACTATTAGGGTATTAAATAGAGTTTTAGAGAGATAGAAATTTCCCGTTTATTTAATAAACAACGCTTATTAGTAGCCAACCAAAAGGCGAAGCGGACGATCACCTAATTTTTCAGGGTGAACGAGTCAAACAAAACGCTTGTCTTAGCTACAATTTAAATATTTTTAATTTGCTGCTTTCTTTTTTAAGAAACCGTTTAAGTTTTTTGGCGGTGGTTTTTTGTTTAATGGGAACGCTGGCGGCCAATACTTCTTTAGGAAACGACGGTTTTCAGGAAAATAATCCTGAGTACGCGGGATTATTTAGCTATTTAGAGGGGAAAGGCGGCAGCGGCGAAGAGCGGATAGTGGAAAGTTTGGTTGCGGCGGATGTTAATATGGAGGATAAAGACGAATATGGTTCCTGGATGAAATCCAATATTGCTTTTATGAGCAGAATAGATTATGAAAAAGGAGATTCCTTGGAAGAAAATCTTGGAACAGGAGAAGGAGGCGTGGTTGTTTCAGGCGATCAAAAAATTGATTTTTCTCCGCTAGCCTCTCTTCAAGGCAATTCTTTTGTTGCCACGGCAAACTATTGCAACGAAGACGACGAAGATCTGCGCTACGGGATCGTGAAATATGTTGTCCGGTCGGGCGATACTCTCGGCACCATCGCTTATTCATTCGGTATCAGCACTAGCACGCTTTTTTGGGCCAACAAAGATAATTTAAAAAACAGCGATTATATCAAGCCGGGAATGGAATTAATCGTTCTGCCGATAAGCGGAGCTTTGCATAAAGTTGAAGAAATAGACACCATAGAAAAAATCGCCGCGAAATATAAAACCGACGAGGAATTGATCATTAGATTTGTCGGCTTGCCCGCCGACGGAAATTTGGAGAGCAAGATCGGCAGGAATATTATTGTCCCCAGTGGTGATTTGCCGGCGCCGCCTTCATCGGTCAGGGAGACAATAAATCAGAGATCGGTGGCCTCGGTTTCAAAATATCGTTATGTTTCCGCCACGAATCAAAAAGGGCATCGTTTCCCCTGGGGTTATTGCACCTGGTATGTGGCGACTAAAAGGCATGTTCCCTGGGGCGGCCATGCCAAATCTTGGCTGGCTAATGCGGCGGCTTATGGTTATAAAGTTGACAAAACTCCGTCAAAAGGAGCGATCGT
>DAOVOJ010000014.1 GCA_030629775.1 Candidatus Moraniibacteriota bacterium | reverse complement strand
ATACGCAGTTAATAGTAGAATATTATTCAAGATAAAATAAATAAATTCTTTGAATTACAAAACTCCTCCCCTTAGATAAGGGGAGGCTGGGAGGGGTTGGAAAAATTAGCTATTATCTCCAACCACCCCTAACCCCTTCCTGAAATAAATTCAGGACAGGCTCTTGTCCAAGGAGGGGAATAAATTGTATTTCGTAATTCAAAATAAATTGCTAAATTATTTAAATAAAAAATTATGCAAAAAATCACTTTTCCAAAAAAGCCGCAAATTATTAAAGAAAAAGATAATTGGGCAATGTTTGAAATTAAACCTTGTTTTCCCGGCTATGGAACGACTTTGGGCAATTCTTTAAGAAGAGTTTTACTTTCCAGTTTGCCGGGATCGGCAATTACAGCGGTGAAAATAAATAAAGTTAGCCATGAATTTTCCACTATTGACGGGGTGCTGGAAGATGTGGTGGAGATTATTCTTAACCTAAAACAAGTTAAATTTAAAATGCATACTGACGAGCCGATTGTTTTATCTCTAAGCGTTAAAGGGGAAAAAGAAGCTACCGCCGCTGACATAAAAACCACAAACGAAGTGGAAGTGATGGATAAGGACGCTCATATCGCTTCTTTGACAAACAAAAACGCTAAATTGGAAATGGAGATTCAAGTTGAAAAAGGGATTGGATATTTGCCGATAGCGCAGCATAAAGAAAATCAGATTTTGGGTGTTGGCGCCATTGAAGTTGATGCTATTTTTATGCCGATAAAAAAGGTTAATTATGAAGTTGAAAAAATGAGAGTCGGGGAAATGACCAATTACGACAGATTGACTTTAGAGGTGGAAACTGACGGCAGCGTTACTCCTGAAGAAGCTTTTAAAAAGGCGACAAGATTGTTAGTTGACCACTTTAATTTATTCGGTGAGCCGATCAGACCGATTAGCGAAATAGAGGCAGAAGCGAAGAAAGAAACAAAGGAAGAGAAAAAAGAAGTTGAAAAAGCCGCCGAGGAAAAAGTTGAGGAAAAAGAAAAAATAAGGAAAGAGAGCGTTAAAGCGGAAGAAGATGTTCTGAAGCTTTCCATTGAAGAGCTAGGACTTTCCTTAAGAACCGAGAATTCTTTGAAAAATAATAAAATTAAAAGCATCGGAAATTTAGTAAGAAAAACCGAAGAAAAACTTGACAGTTTGGAAGGAATGGGAGAAAAAGGAATAAAAGAAATTAAAAAAGCGTTAGGAAAGAAGGGATTGGTTTTGAAAGACTAGCGAACTTTTTGAATTACAAGACTCCTTCCCTTAGATAAGGGGAGGCTGGGAGGGGCTGGAAAAATTAGCTATTATTTCCAATTACCTCTAACCCCCTCCTTGTCTAAGGAGTGGAAAAATAAAGACTTTTTTTATAAAGTAGATTTAATCTCACATCGGCAATAAAATATTAAAATGAAACACTTAGTTAAAGGCAGACAATTTAAGAGAAGCAAAAGCCAGCGGAAAGCGTTGCTGAAACAGTTAGCGACAGCGGTTATTTTGAATGGCAAAATAACAACCACCGTTGCCAAGGCTAAAGAAACGGCGCCTTATTTGGAAAAATTGATCACGGCAGCCGGGAAACAGGATCTGGTGTCGGCAAAAAAGATTCACAGTATTTTTGATAAGGAAACAGCCAAAAAGCTGATTAAGGAAGTTGCCCCGAAATATCAAGAGAGAAATGGGGGATATCTGCGAGTTACAAAAATTGGATCTAGGCAAGGAGATTGCGCGGAGATGGCGGTTTTAGAATTGGTGTAATTAATAAATTGTTCTATTGACTATGGAAAAGAAAAAAAGTAAAACTGAAGCAAAAAGAAACTGGCATATTTTTGACGCGAGCGAAGAAAGTCTTGGTCGGATGGCAAGCCGGGCAGCGGTTATTTTAAGAGGAAAGGATAAAGTTGATTTTGCCCCTTATCTTGATAATGGCGATTTTGTGGTAGTTATTAATTCAGATAATTTAAAAGTTACCGGGAATAAGCTGGAAAATAAAATGTACTATAACTATTCCGGCTATCCCGGAGGAATGAAGTCAATCAGCTTGGAAAAATTAAAAGAAAAAGATTCAACGGAAGTGATTAAAAGAGCAGTTTTTGGAATGCTGCCTAAAAATAAATTAAGAAAAGAAATGATGAAAAGATTAAAGGTATTTAAGACAGAGGAGCATCCGTATGAAAATAAGGTCTAATATTAAGTATCTAGTATTAAGTATTAAGGGCTTAAAATTACAGATTCAAAGTACCAAATTCCAAATAAATCCAAAATCACAATTTCCAAAATTCTAAACTATATTCTTAATTGTTTTGAATTTGTAATTTTGAACCTTGTAATTTATTTGTGATTTGTAATTTTGGATTTGTAATTTAATTATTTTTCGTTATAAGTTTAACAAAATTTTGATATGACAGATAAAAATGAAAAGGATAAAAAAGAAAGTAAATACCTCTGGGCTACCGGTCGGCGAAAAACGGCGGTGGCGCAGGTTAGAATTTACTCGGAGAAGCTGACAAAAAAGAGTGTTCAGGTCAATGAAAAAGATTATCAGTCTTATTTTCCGTTGTCTGTTTTACAGGGAATTGTTTTGTCGCCGTTGGAGTTGACCGGCAATTTAACTAAATTCAGGGTAACGGTAAAAGTTGATGGTGGCGGAATAAGAAGCCAGGCAGAAGCGGTCAGGCTGGGTATTTCTCGGGCGTTGCTTAAAGTAGACGAAAAATTAAGAAAAACTTTAAAAGATAAAAATTATTTGACGAGAGATCCGAGAGAAAAGGAAAGAAAAAAACCGGGATTGAAAAAAGCTCGCCGAGCGCCGCAATGGACGAAGAGATAAATGGTAACTTGAAACTTATAACTTGGAACTTGTATGTGATTTTTAAATTATTTATTGTGTTTAAAAACAAATTATGACAAACGAAGAGACAAAAACAGAACAAAAAGTAGAAGAGTTAAAAAAGGAATTTACTCAGGGCGCTAACGAAAAAGTTCAGGAAGACACTCAAAAAGCCAAACCTCAATTGCTGGCGGATAACAAGAAGAAACTGATGCTGCCGTCCGCTGACAAAGCGATTTTTTTGCTGGCGGGGCTGGTATTCGGTATTGTTATTTCCGGTTTTCTGGGAGTTGATTTTTCCAACAATTCCACTCTTGGCGGAAAAGTTTTGGGAACTTGGGATGTTTCCGAGACCGAGACAGTGATAGAAAAAGACGGTGTAACTTGGGTTGCTTTTAATGATCCGGCTATTAATACAACCGTGATTACCAGAAGCGATTGCGAAACTTGTGATCCAACCGAAACTATTGAAGTGCTTAAGCAAAATCTAATCCCCACCATTAAAGTGGAAAAGATAGAAAGTGATTCTGAAAAAGCTAAAAAATTAATTAAAGATTTTAACATTAAAACAATCCCCGCTTTTATTTTTGACGCTAAATTAGCCGAAGCCAAAAATTTTGAAAAAGCAAGCGCTGTTTTTCAGGAAAAGGACGGGAATTATCTTTTAGATTCACAGAAGGCGGGATTGAGAGTAGGCGAATATTTGGAAATTCCGAAAGCCTCTGAAAATGACGCTCAAAAAGGGCCAGCCGACGCGGCAGTAACAATTATTGAAATTTCAGAGTTTCAATGTCCTTATTGCAGTAAAGCTAAAACAACCGTTGATGAATTATTAGAACTTTATCCTGATGATATTAAATTAGTTTTTAAGCATCTTCCTTTAGCGTTCCATGAAAATGCCCCAAAAGCCGCTGAAGCGTCGGAGTGCGCCGGTGAGCAGGATAAATTTTGGGAGATGTATGATAAATTATTTGATAACCAGCAAAGTTTGGAAATCGCCGATTTGAAAAAATACGCGCGGGAGTTAAAAATTAACACCAGCCAATTCAACGAATGCCTGGACTCTGGGAAGTATGAAGAAAAAGTGAAAAAAGATTCAGAAGAAGCCGCTGAATTCGGTATTAGCGGCACCCCTGCTTTCTTTATCAATAAGCAATTTATCGGCGGCGCTCAACCGCTGGAAGCTTTTAAAAAAGCGGTTGACATAGAACTGAGCAAATAAATTTAGGTTTAAATTATGCGTGTTCAACAAGCCAAAAATCCTCAAAATCTCACCGGCTTTGAGCAGGAGCATCTTCCCTGGATTTTGACCCCCGATTTTATTAAGAAGGGAGAGGAATTCAAAGTGGTCGTTAAGGTCGGGGAAGTTGATCATCCGATGTGTCCCAGCCATTATGTAAAATGGATTAGTTTTTATGTTAACGGGAAGTTAATAGAAAAAACCAAACTAACTCCTTCTTCCGGCTTATCGGAAGCCGAGTTTAAAATTTCACTGGACAAAGATAGCAAACTTAAAGCTCAGGAGGAATGTAATCTCCACGGGCTATGGGAGTCAAGTAAAGAGATTATTTTGTATCGGGGATAAATTTATAATAAATTTGAATTTCACAAAAACAAAATCCGCCTGTAAAAAGCGGATTTTGTTTTTTTCTCAACTCGTCTTTTTTAAAAAGGCGGGGTGGGAAAAAAGAAAAAGAGGAAGGAAAAAAGTTAGTCTTTGTAAATGATTTCAATTTTAGCTTGACACAGTTTTTCTCCTGTATCATCGATTATGGGGATATTTTTTATGCTTACTCTTTCTTCTAATACGCCTGCGGCAATTTTTCTTGCTACTTTTTCCGGGAGATAAATTATTACATTCTCTTCTCCCTTTAATATCTTATGAACAGCACAGTCCATAGTGCCATCTACATAAATTCCGATTCCCCCTTCTTCTTCCGTCTGTTGATTTTCTTTTGTCATAAAATTACACCTCTTGATTTTGTCTCCATAAATGGAAAACTGCCTATAAAACAATTTTTACAACCAATTTTCCATTATGGAGATTTTATATTTCTTTCCTCTTTTTTCAAAGAACTTTGGCGTTTTTCCTGTCTTCATAATAAAATAGGAAGAAATCGCACTTGTTATGTTATTCTTAACATAATATGAAAGTCTAGCACAGATAAAAAATTTGTCAATGGTTGATTTTTTGCGGATTTTTAGGTAAGATAGAATAGTGGTGTTTAATTTTTGATAGATCAATTTTCAAACAAATAAATAAATCACAAATTCAAAATTACAAATAACAAATAAATTACAATTACCAAAATTACAAATTCAAAACAAAATTTAAAATAATTTAGAATTTTGATATTTGAATTTATTTGGAATTTGGTGCTTTGAATTTTGAATTTAATTATTAAAGAATTGAAAATTATAAATTAAGATTATTTTTATGTTTAAAAAAGTAAACTCGAAGCAAAACTTTCCGGAGATGGAAAAAGATATTTTAAAGTCATGGAAAGAAAATAAAATATTTGAAAAATCAGTAGACAATAGGGATGACAAAAAAACCTATAGTTTTTATGACGGACCTCCGTTTGCGACCGGGTTGCCGCATTACGGACACATTGTCGCTAGTTTAATAAAAGATGTGGTGCCGAGATTTTGGACGATGAAAGGCTATCAGGTCAAAAGGCGTTGGGGATGGGACTGCCATGGTTTGCCGGTTGAAAATTTGATTGAGAAGGAGCTGGGAATTAAAAATAAACAGGAGATTGAGGAGCTGGGTATTGATAAATTCAACCAAGCTTGCCGCGCCTCTGTTTTGCGATACGCTGATGATTGGAAAAAATTTATTCCTCGCATTGGACGGTGGGTGGATATGGATCACGACTATAAAACGATGAACGCCAGTTACACGGAGTCAATCTGGTGGGTTTTTTCCGAGCTTTACAAAAAAGGGCTGATCTATGAAAGTTACAAATCAATGCATATTTGTCCGCGATGCGAGACGACTTTGTCTAATTTTGAAGTAACGCAGGGGTATAAAGATATCACGGACTTGTCAGCGACGGTGAAGTTTAAGTTAAAAGCGGGACAGAAGATAGGAAATCTTAAAGTTGATGATAATACTTTTGTTTTAGCTTGGACGACAACGCCATGGACATTACCAGGAAATGTGGCTTTGGCGGTGGGGGAGGATATTGAATATGTTATGGTGAAATTTGAAAATGATTTTTATGTTTTGGCAAAAGATATTTTTCAAAAATGGAAAGAAGAAAGCAGAGGAAATTGGATTATTTGGGATCAAGAAGGTGAGGAAATTGCAGATGAAAATGATTTTAATTTAATGCGTTTTTGTCATGATTCAGAAATTACAAATAAAATTAAAAGTAAAGATTTGATTGGTTTAAAATATGAGCCGTTGTTTGGTTATTTAAAAAAACTTTTAGAAGATCAATTTAATACAAGGGTTTTGAAAAAAAACGAATCAGAAGAAAGTGTTGATGCTTTTAGCCCAAATACCGAAGATATAAAAGCTATAATGTCTTATGAAAATAATGTATATAAGATTTATAGTGATAATAAAGATAACAAGTTTATAACAACAGAAGATGGGACTGGCATTGTTCATATTGCTCCAGCATTTGGGGATGATGATTATAAATTGAGTAAGGAAAATAATCTTCCAATGATTCAACATGTTAATATGGATGGCAGGCTTGTTGAGGACATTACTTATTCATCGTGGGAAGAAAATATGACAGACGAATTTATTAGAAGTCATGATGGGTTTGTAGAAAAAATAAAGGACAAAAAAGAAAGTGAGCGTCTTGGTAAATGGATTGGTCAAGAAGTGAAACCGAAAAGAAATCCAAGGGAGACGGATGAAAAGATTGTAGAATTTCTTAAAGATAATAATAAATTATTTAGCAAAGAAAACTACAAACACAGCTATCCGCATTGCTGGCGATGTGACACGCCGCTTCTGAATTACGCTACCAGCTCATGGTTCGTAAAAGTGACGGAAATAAAAAAGCAAATGATTAAAAATAATCAGGAAATAAATTGGATGCCGAAGTATATCAAAGACGGACGATTTGGAAAGTGGCTGGAAGAAGCGCGGGACTGGGCGATCTCCAGAAATCGTTATTGGGGGGCGCCGATTCCGATTTGGAAATGCGGAGGCGTAAATAAAGCAGGGGTAAATATTAAGGCTAAAGAGATAAATAAAAACGAATCACGAATCACGAATCACGAATCGGGAGGTTGCGGGAATTTAATTGTGGTGGACAGCCGAAAGAAATTGGGGGAGTTGGCAATTGGGGAGAATGTTTTAGTCGTCGCGCGGCATGGGGAAACGGATTGGAATAAAGAAGGAAGAATGCTGGGACGGACGGATATGGGACTTAATAAAACCGGGCAACAGCAGGCGGAAGGATTGATCGGTCTTTTGGAAAAAGAAAAAATAGACATTGTGATTTCTTCGCCACTCAAAAGAGCATATCAGACGGCGGAAATCGTTATTCAGAATAAAATAAAAATTCTAGAAGACGACTTATTGAAAGAAAGGTCAATGGGTGATTTTGAAGGAATGACAAAACAGGAGATAAAAAATAAATATCCCGATACGCCTTATTATTTGGTCAATAAGGATGGCGAGGAACATCGTTACTGGAAAGATATTCCGAAAGGAGAAAGTTTTATCGCTGTTAAAAAAAGAGTGGATGAGTTTGTGGAAAAAATAAATAATAAGTATCGCGGCAAGAGAATCTTGGTTTTTTCACACGCCGGATTTTTAGATATGCTTTATGTTAGGTTCAATAATGGCGACTATCAAAAAGGACTGGGGCATCACGGGAAAAATTGCTCGGTGGAAAAACATAATTTGGTTGAAGCGACTGACCTGCATCGTCCGGCGATAGACAAAATAATTTTAAAATGTCCTGAATGCGGCGGCGAAGCTCATCGGGTGCCGGAGGTTCTGGATTGTTGGTTTGAATCTGGCTCTATGCCTTACGCGCAGTGGCATTATCCTTTTGAAAATCAGGAAGAGTTTGAAAAAAGTTTTCCGGCAAATTTTATTGCCGAAGGGCTGGATCAGACAAGAGGTTGGTTTTATACTCTGATAGTTTTATCGGCCGCTTTGTTCAAAAAACCGGCGTTTAAAAATGTTATTGTTAACGGGATTGTTTTGGCGGAGGATGGACAAAAAATGAGTAAACGGTTGAAAAATTATCCGGATCCTAATTTAATCGTTGAAAAATATAGCGCTGACGCTTTGCGTTATTATTTGCTTTCTTCGCCGGTAATGAAAGCGGAAAATCTCAATTTTTCCGAGAGGGGAGTTGAAGAAGTTTTGAAGAAGTTTATTCTGACTATGTGGAACACATATTCATTTTTAGTGATGAACGCAGGTTTAGTTTCTAGCGGAGGTCAAAAATATTCCCCTCCTTGCGAAGGAGGGGCTAGGGGAGGTCAATCAGAAAATCTATTAGACAAATGGATTTTATCGGAGTTTAATATTTTGATTGAAGAAGTAAACAAGCAAATGAAAAACTATGATTTAGCGAGAGCGTCAAGACCGTTGCGGGATTTTATTGATAAATTATCAAATTGGTATGTTCGTCGTTCAAGAAAAAGATTTTCTTCTGATGATATAAAAGATAGAGATTTTGCTTTTCAGACTTTACATTATGTTTTGGTTGAGTATTCAAAATTAATGGCGCCGTTTATGCCGTTTATATCTGAAGAGATTTACAAAAATTTAACCGGCAAAGAATCGGTTCATCTTGAAGATTATCCAGTTGCTGATAAAAATTTGATTGACGAAAAAGTAAGCAACGAGATGAATTTTGTAAGGCAAGTGGTTACTCTGGGATTGGCGATTAGAGCGAAGAATAGTTTGAAAGTAAGACAGCCGTTGTCTGAATTGCGAATTGCGAATTGCGAATTGCGAGTTAAGGATGAGCTTTTGAATTTAATTAAGGATGAATTAAATGTGAAAGATGTTGAGTTTGTGGATAAAATAAAAGAAGAAGATGGTTGGATTTTAGAAGAAAATGGAAACTTAAAAATCGCTCTTAATTCAAATATTACAGACGAATTGAAGCTTGAAGGACAAGCAAGGGAAATAGTTCGGCATATTCAAATGATGAGAAAAGAAGCGAAGTATAATCGGGATGATCTTATTTCAATTAAGTATAGTTTTGTCGGTGAAAATGAAGATATAAAAAAAGTTTTTGATAAATGGGGAGATTACATCAAAAAAGAATGTTTAACGGAAGGCGTTGAGTTTACTGATGAATTGGTTGAAAGTGATTTTGATTTGGTTAAGGAGTTAAAAATAGGGAAATGGGTGGTTGAGATTGGGATTAGGAACGTATAACGTATTCTATCTCTTAATTGCTTTGCGTTATTATACGTTATACGATTTGCGTTACACGTTACACGCTATACGTTACACAATTATGTCAACATACAAAACCGAAGGGATTATAATTAAGAGAGAAAATTTCGGGGAGGCGAGTTTGGTATTAAATGTTTATACCAAAGAATATGGCAAGTTGAGAGCGGTGGCGAGGAGCGCCAGAAAAGCGAAAGGAAAGCTTAAGGGGCATCTTGAGCTTTTTTTGGATGTGGAATTAATTTTGGCGCATGGCAAAAATATTGATACAATCGCCAGTAGCTTTACCGTTGAAAATTTTTCTAACCTGAAAAACAATCTGGAACTTTCATTTGGCGCTTATTATATTTTAGAGCTTGTTGACAGAATGACGACCGAGAATTATAAAGATGAAAAAGTTTTTTATTTGTTGAAAAAAGTTTTTTTACTTTTAGATAAGTTGGCAAGTGTAGAAACGAGGCATTGCCTTGTCTTTGTGGAATATTATCTTACAATTTTGCTTTTCCAAATCCATCTTCTTAATCTTGCCGGTTTTTCTCCGGAATTGAATAAATGCGTGGTTTGTTCAAAGCCAATAAAGTCCGGAAAAAATTATTTTAGTTTTTTTCTTGGTGGAGTCGTGGGAAATGAATGTGTTTCACAAAAAGAAGCTGAGCGTCCTATAGGACGCTCAGCTTCTTGTGTTTTGATAAGCGATAATACCATCAAGCTTCTTCGTTTGTTTCAGTTTAATGGTGGCGATACAAAAGAATATAACACGCGTTTAAATAAAAATTTTAAAATTATAGATAAATTAAAAGTAGATGAAAAACTTGTTTTAAACGCGATTTTTTTAATGAATAAATTTATTGAATTTAATATAGACAAAAAAATCAAGGGGATTGAGTTTTTTCGGGATTTAGGTATAATGAAAGAAAGCTAAAAACACTCTCCAACTTCATCTCTAGAGGGGAATTATAAGGCTATCTAAATAAAACTAAAATGAATCAATTAAACGAAAATTCAAAAGAAGAAATTCATCCGGAGAAAATAGGGGATTTTTTGGATCAGAATAATCAGAATAAAAAGAGCGTTCAAGAGGAAGATATTTTTTTGGCGCGCGATAAAAAAACAAAAAATAAAAAGGTGGTTATCTGGATAGCGGCTCTTTTATTAATAATACTGGGACTGGCTTTTTATTCCTATTATCGGGGCCAGTTTTCTTTTAACGCCCAGGAAGTAGAAGTTGTTATCCTCGGTCCTGAAGAAATTATGAGCGGCGAGAAGATTGATTACCAGATAAAATATACTAATCGCACCAGAACGAGTTTGAAAAATTCCAAGGCCTTATTAAGCATTCCCGAAAAGTTTATTTTAATTTCCAGCGACAAAGATTTTAAAAGCGAACCAACGGTCATCACTTGGGATTTAGGAGAATTAAGGGCGGGCGAAACCGGAATAATCGGGATGTCGGCGAAAATTATCGGTTTCGAGGGGAGCGAATACAGTGTGGATTCCAGAATGCTTTATACTCCTTCAAACTTTAATTCAGAGTTTCAGTCAGCGAGCGAAAACAGCAAAATAAGAATTAAAATAACTAGCGTTCCTTTCAAACTGTCAATTTCATCATCCGAGTCGGTGATTGCCGGAGGAGAAATTGAAACGGCGGTTAATTACGAAAATGTCAGCCAGACAGAGTTTCATAAAATAGGAGTTAGAGTTTTATTTCCGGAAGGATTTATTTTTAATTCGTCTGAGCCGCCGCCTGATAGAAGTGAAAATAATTCAGCTTATTGGATGTTCAATGAAATTGAATATGGCGGGGCTGGAAAAATTGAAATCCTGGGCGCTTTAAACGGTAAAGAAGGCGAAATTAAAAAAATAGAAGCGATTTTGGAAGCGGCCGAGACGGAAGACGGATTGCCGGTTGAATATCTTAAAACGGAATCGGAAATTGCCATTACCGAAGCGCCGCTGATCATTAGTCAGACGATTAACGGTTTAACGGACTATATCGCCAGAAAAAATGAAGAGTTGGAATATAAGATTAAATACCAAAATGTCAACGATAAGGCAATAAAAGGATTGGTAATTAACAGTATTTTGGAGGGACAGGAAGTTCTTGATTTTAACGCTTTAAAAATTACCAATGGTTCTTGCGATGAACAGTTTAAGATTACTTGGAGCGCTTTCAATATTCCAGAACTGGCGGTTCTTGAACCAAATCAAGAAGGGGAGGTAAATTTTAAAATAAAATTGAAAGACTATTTTAATATTGGTGGTTATGAAGACAAAGAGTTTGTTATTAGAAGCGTGGCGACGGTTAAAAGTTTTAATTTTAACAGCGAATCAGTTAACATCGGTAAGATCATTGCTTCAAATGAGCTGGTAACTCCGGTTAGCGGTGGCTTATTTCTTAAGAGCGCCGGTTATTACAATGATGACGGGCGGATAGAAAACGAGGGGCCGATTCCGCCAACTGCGGGCGAGACAACCACTTACATCGTCCATTGGTACTTGAATAGTGTTGTCAGTGATATTGATCAAATTAAGGTAAGTGCTGTTTTGCCGGAAAAAGCGGAATGGACAGGAAAATATATTTTAAATGGACGAGTTTTTAATGAGGATTATTTTGTTGAAAATAATAAAGAGGCGAATAGCGAAAAAGAAAAAGAGAAGCTTGTTTATTATTCTGATACTCGGGAAATAGTCTGGGAAATTCCGCTTTTGCCGGCGAACACGGGCATAATTTCTCCGGTTAAAGAGATTGCTTTTCAAATTGCTTTAACACCAGATAAAGAAGATGTCGGAAAAATAATGACTCTTGTCGGCGAATCGGTTATGACGGCCCACGATCAATTTACCGATCTAAATTTAACCGGCGAAGCCGAAGCGGTCACAACGGAAATGCTGGATGATGAGAGTATTGGAGAGAAGGAAGGGATGGTAGTCGAAAGTCCGTAAAGTCCGTAAAGTCCATAAAGTCAAAAGTCAAGGGACTTTACAGACTTTTGACTTTATGGACTTTATAGACTCTAGTTGTGGATAACTTTTACTTGACAAAAATTTGAAGAGGAGTATAATAAAACAATTAAGTGGAAGATGTTTAAGAAAAACCTATTTATTTTAAAAGTAATGTTTTAAAAACAATGGAAGTTTCTAACAAAAAATCTATCATTAATATTTTTAGCCTACGAAT
This sequence comes from Candidatus Moraniibacteriota bacterium, assembly GCA_030629775.1. Taxonomy (GTDB): domain Bacteria; phylum Patescibacteriota; class Minisyncoccia; order JAHIHE01; family DAOVOJ01; genus DAOVOJ01. Next base: position 5,959 of record DAOVOJ010000014.1, on the reverse strand, counting down.
AAAGTAGGTTGGTTTTAGTTATTAATTGCTAAATGGCAATAATCAGACTGAAAACAACCTACTCTCTTTTGTAGGTTTTTTGTTAAATTAATCCTGAAATAAATTCAGGACAGGGATTAGACCTTGGGGTTAGTTTGTCTGGCGATTAAGGCAAGTTAAGCTTAGAGTCTTTAATAAATAAAATAAAAAAAACGGGGGCTCTGAATTTTTGGAGGGAATAATATGTGTCATGTAGATGGCGAAATAGTAGTTTTTGACAGTACTACTGGTTGTAGAGATGGAATTGTAAGAGCGCACATTATGATTGGCGATCCATTCGGGATAGAAGACCAATCGAAGATCACGAACGGTTTAGTGAACGGTGGAAATAGTCCAGCGTTCAAAAATTAAATTTAGGAAAGGATAGTTATTGGATAGTTAAAAATTATGTGATTACTATCCTTTCCGCCATTTTTTTAAAACTGGTTTATTTCAATAATTGGATTTGTTGGAAGAAATTATTTTTAAAATTAGAATGGAAAGGGAGCTGAATAAATAATTTTTATGGCTCAAATAAAAAGACAAAATATTATTAGCATCATTATTAATCGCGGGATTTTTTCCGTAGGATGATTTGATTTGCCAAATAATTTTACCGAAAAAAATCCCGAGCAACGCCTCGGGATTTTTAATTTAGGAGAAATAAAAAGGAGGAAATAAATGAAAGCTACTACGATAACGATACCTGAAGAGGCACTAGGAAGTATTAGTGCCAAAGCAAAAGAATTTGATATCACAATAAAAGAGAGCGAGCGTTATTCTGGCAGGGAAGGCACATTAGCCCTTGATTTATCGGGACCCGTTTCAGGGATTGATGAATTTATTCGTTGGTATCGAGTTTACTAAATGGAGTTTTTATCTTAGCAAGGCGAGATTAAAAACTCTTTTTTTTATTTTAAATTTATTTATTACCCTAGAATTTTTTATGGAGCGAATTTGTATTAAGGTGTCCAACACCTTAATACAAATTGTAATTTATAACTCGTGTTTATATAGAAAGGAATGCATTAGTATAAAAAACAAATGTGTAGGTGTTGGACACCTTTATTGCTCCGAGATTTTTCGGAATGGCAATTTTTTACCGGTTGAAGTTTATGAATATTACTGTTATAGTATAAATAAGATAAATAATAACTTATGGGATTTTCAGTGGGAATTGTGGGTTTGCCGAATGTCGGCAAATCAACGCTATTTAAAGCCTTAACCAAAAAGACAGTTGATATTTCCAATTATCCTTTTTGCACTATTGATCCAAATGTAGGCGTGGTCAAAGTGCCGGATGAGCGACTGGAAAAACTGGCTGGGTTTTCGCGTTCCAAAAAAATCATTCCCACAGCGATTGAATTTGTGGATATCGCCGGACTGGTAAAAAACGCCCATCGGGGCGAGGGATTGGGCAATAAGTTCCTGTCCAACATCAGAGAAGTGGATATGATCATTCAAATCGCGCGGGGATTTGAAAGCGCCAAAATCACTCATGTTGATAATAAAGTTGATCCTCTGTCGGATATAGAAACAATAAATCTGGAATTGATTTTGACCGATCTCAATATGGTCAACAATGCCTTGGAAAAAAACAGCCGCGGTGTGAAGGCGAATGACAAATTGGCCATTAAATCAGAAGAGATGCTTTTAAAATATAAAAAAGCGTTAGAAAATGAACAGCCGGCTAGCTCCGTTAAGATAGACGAATCGGAAAAAGAGAAGGGTCCTGATTTCTTGGGAGAATCAATTATTAAACAGCTCTTAACCAACAAGCCGATGTTTTATGTTATTAATGTCGGTGAAAATCAAAAAGAGTTAGTTCTTAAGCAATTGGAATCTGAATTAGGTAAAAATAAAATTCTTTTTATTCCCATTAAAACAGAAGCCGAGCTGTCGGAATTAAGCGATGAAGAGGCGGAGATTTTAAGAAATGATCTGATTTCATCTTCTCAAAAACAACAAATAGCCACTCTTGATGATTTGATAAAAAATTGTTACCGGCTTTTAAATTTAATTACTTTTTTAACTACCGGCGAAGACGAAACCAGGGCGTGGACGATCAAAAAAAATTCTACTGCTCCTCAGTCCGGACGGGCGATTCATTCTGATTTTGAGGAAAAATTTATTCGGGCCAATATTATCAACTGGCAAGATCTAATAAATTCCGGATCATGGCAAGGGGCGGCGGAAAAAGGATTGCTGCGGATAGAGGGCAAAAGCTATATTGTCAAAGACGGGGATGTAATTGAGTTTAGAATTTAGAATCTAAAAATAATTTCCGTGTTCGTTTGTGACTTTAGTCAGTGTTTTTTTGTGTCTAATTGATAGCACGCAGACGAACACTGACTAAAGTCACAGATAAACACAGATTAAAATAATATGAGAAATCAAAAACTTAGAAAAGTAATTATTGTTTTTGGAACGGTGGGCTTAACGGCACTGGTGATTTTTGGCGGAAACGCTCTTGACTGGTGGGAAGGGAAAACAATTAGAATAGAGAATCAGAGCGAAGAGAATAAAATAAATAATAACAAAAATAACGAGGAACAGAATAAAGAAGAAGAACCTGAAAACATTAGTCTGATTAGCGGACTAAAATGCGAGAACGCCAAGCGGCGGCCGATAGCGGTGATGATCTCGGGAGACGCGGTTACGAGGCCGCTTTCGGGATTATCGGAAGCCGATCTGGTGATTGAAATGCCGGTGGTAACGAGCGGCATTACGCGGATGATGGCGGTTTATGTTTGCGGCGATCCGGAAGAAGTAGGCAGTCTGAGAAGCGCCCGCCACGATTTTATTCCTCTTGCTCGCGGGTTTGATGCTATCTTTGCCCACTGGGGCGGATCGCATTTCGCGCTTGATAAGCTTAACGCCGGTGTGATGGACAATATTGATGCTTTGGTGGATTATTATAGCGCTTTCTATCGCAAGTCGGGAATCGCCCGCCCGCATAACGGTTTCACTTCCATAAAACGGCTTTTGAAAGCATCAGAAAGGTTCGGTTATCGGCTTGAGAATAATTTTGAAGGATATCCGCATTGCGAGGATAGCAATAACTTATCCGAAGACAATAAAAATGGAATTTTAAAAATAAATTATTCTTATCCTTTTAATGTTCGGTATGAGTATCAAGCGGAAGATAATTTTTATCTTAGATTTCGCGGTGGACAGAAAGAAATTGACAAAAATAATTCAGAACAAATTAAAGCTAAAAATATTGTTATTATGCGAGCCGCTTCAAGGCAAATAGAAGGGCAGTATAACGATGTTGATGTGGAGGGAGAAGGAAAGGCGATCGTTTATCGCAGTGGCAAAGAAATCTTGGGATACTGGAAAAAAGACAAAAATAATAAATCTTCAAAATTATATTTTTACGATGAAGCTGGAGAGGAAATAAAATTCGTCCCCGGGCAGATTTGGGTGGAGATTGTGGAGTTGGGGCAGGAGGTAAGTTGGATTACCCAAGAATAGTAAGTAGCAAGTATTAAGTGCTTGATACTTATTTAGCTTTCTCGTTTATTGTCATTCTGACCGAAGTGACCCTGCGGCGATAGCCGAAGAGGGAACGGAGTGGAAGAATCCCTTTAACATTGTTTATTACATAGATATTATTTTTTCTGTTTTATATTGTTTAAGAGATCCTTCGGCTCCTATCGTCGCTCAGGATGACAAGTTAAAGTAAGGAAGCCTTAAATCAATATTATTTTCATTTGTGCTTATATATGACAAGAAACAATCTTAACAACAAAAATATCCATCTCTTTTTTGGCACGGATGATTTTACGATGTGGGAGGAAATAAAGAAAGAAAAGAAAAAGTTTACTGAGAAATTTAGCGAACTGAATATCGTTGATTTGGATTTTGACGATCACGGTCTGAATGAAACAGAAAAAAGCGTCTCTTTAAAAAATGCTCTTTTAACTAATTCTCTTTTCGGTTCTGATAAATTAGTCGTTTTAAGAAATTTTTTAGGCGGGCAAGAAAAAAAAGAAACGGTAAAAAACGATGAATTTGAAAAAATAATTTTGGAATATTTAGAAAATTCTATCAAATCAATAAACTTATTTTTTATTCAAACAAAATTTCCCGACAAAAGAAAAAAGATTTATAAAAAACTGGTCAAACTGGAAAAGGATAATCTGGTGGTGATTAAGGAGTTTATTATTCCCTGCGGTTTTGAACTGAACAAGTGGATAAAAAACAGAGTGAATTTATTAGGCGGGAAAATATCTTCTCAGGCGATTGAGGATCTGACTTTAGTTTTGGGAAAAGGTTTGGGGCAAAAAGGAAAGAGCGGGCGGATGGAAGAGGTTTATGATCTTTGGCAGGTTAATAATGAAATTGAAAAATTGATCAATTTCAAGAGTGGCCAAGAAATTACGGCGGAGGATGTTAATCTTTTAGTGAAAGCAAAAATTGATCCTAATATTTTTAAATTAATTGACGCGATTGGCAATCGCGACAAAAAAAGAGCGATTAATCTTTTGCAGGGGCAGATAGAAAACCAGGCTAATGAAATTTATCTTTTGACAATGTTTGTTTACCAATTCAGAAACCTGATTAAAATAAAAGATTTATTAGAGCAAAGAAGGTCAATTCAAGAAATTTCCTCTTTGACAAAAATGCATCCTTTTGTTATTCAAAAAAGCGTTGAACAGTGTCAAAAGTTTAGTTTAGCGGAACTGAAAAAAATATATCGCAAGTTGCTAGATGCTGAAATAGCAATTAAAAGCGGAAAAATGAAACCAAGGCTGGTTTTGGATTTATTGGTGGTCTCGATTTGATCGTAGAACATAAAACTTGAAACTTGAAACATAAAATAAAAAAGGGAATTGCTTCCCTTGTTTTTTATACCGGCGGGTCAAAATGGCCCACCTTTTCTGCTTTTACGAAAACGCCTTTCATCCCCTTAAAGGTTTCTGTAAAAACCTTAATGGCGGTTTCTACATGATTATTTTTGTCCTCTACTGTAATTATCCATTTCACTTTTTAATCCTCCTTTTATTTTTTGTTTTCTTATTATTAATAAATAAACAAAACAACCTGCGTTGCAGGCTGTTTTTGGGAAATTATATTTTTTATTTAATTAACTTCGCGAAAACAACCCGCAACAAAAAAGGTTGTTTAGAAGTAGATTATTTAAATTGTTGAAGATAGTATTTTTCATTATGTCTTATAAAAGGGGAATTATTTATTTTTTTTCAAAACTGGCAATTTTTTAGCTAAATGCGATTTTTTGCGAGAGGCGGTATTTTTCTTAATAATACCTCTTTTAACGGCCTTGTCAATTGCTTGATACGCTTTACTGAGAGTTTCTCGGATGTTTTTAAGAGAGTCTTCTGATTTTTTTTCGGTTGAACGATCAAATTCTTTTGCTAGCTCATTAAATTTTTTAACCGCTAATCTCATTCGATTTTTTGTTCTTAGATTAAATTGATGCTTTGTTTTGCTTTGCCGCAAGGCTTTTTTAGCTGATTTGATTATTGGCATAAAAATAAGTTAAAAGTCTATAAAGTCTATAAAATCAAAAGTAATATTTAAATACTAGTATAATTTGCGAAATATGTCAAATGGAATTATAATAAAAGAGTCAAAAGTCCACAAAGTCTATAAAGTCGAAAGACTGACTTTATAGACTTTCGACTTTATAGACTTTTAACTTTTTCTTATGATTTTTTCTCTTCGCGGAAAAATAACGCTACAAACTGAAAGCTATGTTATTGTTGAAGTTAACGGAGTGGGTTATCAAGTTTTTGTTTTGCCTAATTTTGAAATTGATCCAGAGACAGAAGAAATAAATCTTTACACCCATCTTTATGTTCGGGAAGATATATTGAAACTTTATGGTTTTTTAACTTTAGAAGAATTAAAGCTTTTTGAATTACTAATTACCATTTCCGGCATCGGTCCGAAAGCGGCTCAAGGTATTTTATCT
>DAOVOJ010000056.1 GCA_030629775.1 Candidatus Moraniibacteriota bacterium | reverse complement strand
CTTACTAAAGAATTGCGATATCAAGAATATAAAAATAGGTATTCCAAAAGAGTATTTTATTGATGAGTTAAATGATGATATTAAAAACGCCGTTCAAAACGCCGTGAAAAAATTTGAAGAATTAGGCGCGAAAATAATTGAGATAAGCCTGCCTCACACGAAATACGCCGTGCCGGCATATTATATAATTACGCCATCGGAAATTAGCTCAAACCTTGCTCGGTTTGACGGAATAAGGTATGGTCGAAAGTCCATAAAGCATGCCATCGAGATGCATCGGGGGTCGAAAGTCCATAAAGTTGAAAGTCTTTTGGATGTTTATTTAAAATCAAGAGGTGATGGATTTGGGGACGAAGCAAAACGAAGGATTATGCTGGGGACTTATACTTTAAGCAGCGGATATTATGACGCTTATTATCTTAAAGCGCAAAAAGTCAGAGCGTTGATTAAAAAAGATTTTGACGATGTTTTTAAAAATGTTGATATTATAATAACTCCAACCACTCCCAATGTCGCGTTTAAAATAGGCGAGCATAGCGGAAATCCCGTTGAAATGTTTATGGAAGATATATTTGTAAGCGCTGTGAGCCTTGCCGGTCTTCCGGCGGTTTCTGTCCCGTGCGGATTTGCAAAGCCGAAAGACGGAAAAACTGAAATGCCGATTGGAATGCAGGTCATAGGAAAGCCGTTTGATGAGAAGACTGTCTTAAAAGCGGCGAGTATTTATGAGAAGAATACGGAATGGCATGAGAAAGTATGTAGTATATAATATGCTATTGTTAAATTGCTGTATTGTTCTATTGTTCTATTGCTAATATTATTAAAATATGGAAAAGAAATTTTTGAAACTTAATGACTTAGACACATATAAAATTTCTTTTCATTTGTCCAATTATATTTGGGATATAATAATAAACTGGGACTATTTTACGAAAGATACTATTGGTAAACAATTTGTAAGATCAATTGATTCAATTTCAGCTAATATCGCGGAAGGATTTGGAAGGTATGGCAAAAAAGATAAAATAAAGTTTTATAGATATAGTTTTGGTTCTCTGAAAGAATCTTTAGACTGGAACGAAAAAGCAAAAATAAGAAAACTTTTAACAGATAAACAATACAAACACATTTTAAAAGAATTGCAAAAATTACCCAAAGAGCTTAACTGGCTCATAAAATTCACGAACGAAAAATTAACAATATAACAATACAACAATATAACAATAGAATCCTATGCTTGAACTTAACTCCATCCTTGACTTTTGTTTTCTTTTTATCAAAATAATCTCCGCCATCTTGTCATTGGTGATGATTTTAGGTATAATATTGATAGTGAGAAAAGTTCACAAGGAGATGACCATTCCAATCAGAGAAGTTTTGGAAGAGGCAAGGGATTTGGGCGAGCTTCCTAAAAACGAGATTTCAGAAAAATGGAAAAATATAAACGACAAGCTGAACGCTTCCGACGAGTCAAGCCATAGAGAGGCGGTGTTGGAAGCCGATGAGTTTTTAAATAAAGTTTTGAAAACGGCAAAATTTTCCGGAGAGAATTTAAACGAACGATTAAAGACAGTGCGAAGCGATCAGTTGGAATTCAAAGAGGATATTGACTGGGCTGATAATCTAAAAAACAAAATTTCTTCCGATGAAAATTTCAAAATTAGTCCCGAAGAAGCCAAGAGAGCGGTTTATATTTTTGAAAGAGCGTTGAAGGAAATGGGGATACTATAGTCGAAAGTTCGTAAAGTCAAAAGTCTATAAAGTCAAAAAAGTCAAATTAAAATTTATTTTCAATTTTATAACTAATTCAAATTATCCCTAACCCCTTCCCCCGAAAAGACGGGGCGCAGCAAGAGGGGAATAATCGGTCAAAATAGTATTTGTTAAAATGCTAGTATATTAAAATGATTTTATGTCATCAATAAATTTATTACCGCGAAATCTTAGAGATGAAAATGGTCAAAATGAACAAAAAATGATCACCGCTCTTTCGGTTTTATTGGTGGTTGCTTCAATTATTTTTTCTGTCGTAATATATGCCAGTAAAACTATTGCCATGGATAAATTAGACTCTTTGGACGCTGAGTCGGAAAAGATTGATAATGATATAGAAAAAGCAATCAATGGCAGTGAATTGTTTTTAGTAAGAGATAGGGTAAAAGATATTGTGAGCTTAATTGATGATCATCGTTATTTTTCTAAAGCGCTTAAAGTTGTCCAAGGTGTTGTGACTGATGATGTTTATTTGTCTGAAAACAATTTTTCGTTAGACGGGGACGGCAGTCTTGTTCTTGAGATCAGCGGAATTGCTAAAAATTATCAATCGGCGGTTAATCAAATCGCGGTTTTTAAAAATTCTTATTGGATTAACAAGGTAAATATTGGGAATATATCAAGCGATGAAAACGGTGAAACAAATTTTAGCGGAGAGTTGGAATTGAAAAAAAATCTTGTTTTATACCATGAATATTATTGGGACATTGGAATAGTTTTGCTTTCTTCAAAAGTAGACAGGGATTTAATAATAAATGAATATTCCGCCGTTTTGAAAAAATATGGTGATGAAGATATTGTGGAAATAAAATTTAGCGGCATCGCGTATGACGAAGAAAAACTGATCGCGCTTAAAGATGGTTTAAAACAATCCGGAACTTTTATAAAGGATGTGGATGTTTTTTACGATTTAAACAAAAAGGAGACTTCCGGAACGATTAAGTTTAATGGTGAAATTAAATTAAAATTTTAATTTACTTTGAATTACAAAACTCCTCTCCTTGAATAAGGGGAGGCTGGGAGGGGTTGGAAAAATTGGCTATTATCTCTAACCACCCCTAACCCCTCCTTGTCCAAGAAGGGGAATAAGTTGTATTTCGTAATTCAATAAGTTTAAGTTATGAGCTTAAATGCTAAAAATTCTAATAAAAAAAAATCTAGTGAAATCCTAGTTTTGTTCGTTGCTTTGCTTGTTTCTTGCGCAACTATGTATTATTTTGTTAAACCGTTATACAGGGAAGTAAAAATTGCTAAATTAGAAATTTCCGTAAAAGAAAAGAACATAGAATCTAAAAAATTACTGCTTTTAAGAGTAGGCAATTTTAGCAATGGCGAAGAAGACATTAATGAAAATCTTGGAAAAATTGACAGCTTAATACCGAATAGAAATAATTATGAAGATTATTTAGCGCATATAGTCAAGCTTGCCAGCGCCAAGAATATTATAGCCAATGATTTTTCTGTTTCGGACGAACAGAGCAGTTCTCCGAGAAATAAAATTAAAAGTAATAGCCTCAGCAGCGTCGCAATTGATTTTTCAGCTGCCGGCGGATTTTTGAATTTTGTAAGTTTCTTGCGTGACATTGAAAATGGAATTCCTTTTATTCAGGTAGAAGCAGTATCAATTTCCGGAGGTGAAGAAACGGCAACTTCGGATTTATTATTAAACTATCAAATTAATTTGAAGTTTTTTTATTATTAATAATATGATAAATTCTAATTTACTTAAAAGAATAGAAAAAAAAATTAAAGCAAAAAAGAAATTATCTGTTATGTTTTTTGCCGTCGCCATTTTTTTATTTGTTGCCTATTTAACTTTTTCCGCGTCAGATTTAATAGAGCAAGACATTCCTGATTACCAAAATTTAATTAAAGATGACGGCGGTGAATACAGAAATTATATAAATAGCGCCAATAGGGACACTAAAAAATTATTGGAAAGCAGCCAGTTAAATCAAATAAAACAATATGAAAATTTAATTGAAGAAAAAGATTATGAGAAAAGAGATAATCCTTTTAGCAAGCCTTTTAAATAATTTAAAAAAATAATAAAAACAATATGAAAAAAATAAAAAGCAAAAAAAGCAAAAAAATGAACGCGCCGTTGATTCTTGTAAGCGCGTTTGCAATTGCCCTGATTAGTATTATTATGATCGTTTTTCTTGTGGTCTTAACTCAATTTGGAAAAAATGGGGCAGGCAACCCTAATTTACCGGTTCAAGATGATTTAACGAAAACTAATAATTTTTCAGACTATTTTCCCGGATGTGATTTAATTAACGGCGAATGCCTTGACGCGAGTTGTGATAAGTATTTTTTATGTAATGATAAAAAGTATTCAGTTTGCGAGATTTACGATTGTAAAGAGGAATTTGGAATCGGAACTAAAGATGAAAATGGAGAAATTGACATAAGAAGAAAAATAAAAGACGAAAGAAAAAAGATCGCTGAAATAAAAAATAGGTGCGACGGAACGCTAAAAATATTAAAGAGCGATTGTGTTGAAGAAAAACTTGAAATACAAACTCAAGTCAGCACTGCCGGCGATTGCGCGATAGAGGGTTTTATGGCGGTTTATGAAGTTGGAGAAGATGAGAGCAAAAAAAGTTTTAAACCGGCTAAATTTTCCGATTTGGGAAACGGGCTTTATTTAGTTAAGACGAGTAATTGTAATGAGATATTAGAGCTTATCGCCATAGGAGAGGCTGGAGTGAGTATAAAATAGGAATTTGGAACTGTCGCAGGGCTTAGCCTCGCGATAATGGGAAATTTGTCTGTCATTCCGACCGAAGTGACCCTGCGGCGATAGCCGAAGAGGGAACGGAGTGGAGGAATCTGTAAATACAGAATACTTGCTTCTAAATAAAAATAGCTGAAACACACGCTTTATCCACTGACAGATCCCTCGACTCCGCTTTGTCGCTAACGCTCCAAAGCTCCACTCGGGATGACAAGCTCAAACATATAATTTAATTTATAATTATGATGAAAGCATTTTTAAAACTCAAAACCTTATTTCTTTTTTGCTTGTTGGCAGTTTTTATTTTTTCAGTTGCCGGTTTTAACGAGAACAAAGAAGTTCAACATATAGAGGCCGCGACATCATCAT
>DAOVOJ010000067.1 GCA_030629775.1 Candidatus Moraniibacteriota bacterium | reverse complement strand
TAACAGACGACAGATCCTGAAACAAGTTCAGGATGACAGACCTAATATGTTTAATGATTCAAAGATATCTCGCTGGTTCCATAGTGGCGATAGTCCTGTGGAACCTAGTTGCCAGACTTGCATTTAGCCTCCACAGCCCTGCGGGACTATGGATCCAGCGAAAAGGAGGTTAAGGAAATTTTCAAAAAAGTGTGTTAAACTAGCGGAAAACCCACTCCCAACCCCTCCCAAGAGAGGAATAATTTAAACGAAATTTGTCAGATGACAGTCCTACTATTTGGGTATATATTCAAAACGACGAAGCCGTTTTGCATGGTCCTAGATTATCACAGCAGAATACAAAAAAAGAAACCCTTATTTAAGGGTTTAATCTAAAACATTTTAATCCTCCTCCCTTTCTTTTAAAGAATCTTGATTTCCGACAAAAGTTTTGCCGTCAGATTCAATGACGAACACTTGCTTCAGGCTTTCTCCTTTTAAATCTTGCTGCTTACCGGTTTTAAAATAAAAATCGATAGGTTTGTTAGTTTCCTCGACCTCAATAGTAATCTTTTTACCATCTAGCAAGATCACGGTAGCCTTGTCTAATTCGCCATTTAAAAGCTCTCTAACTCGGTTGATAGCCTCCTGTTTCCATAGACTTTCCTCCTCAAGGGGTTTAATAATCCTCTCAAGATGGCTGCTATGCTCGCTCCGAGTGGTTCCATCGCTAAACTGAACCACTTTATATTCCGATGCCTTCCCATGAAGGTTTTCATGAGATTCAAAACTTACTCCAAGGCAAGTTTTAATTTCTTTACTTCCACCATAATTTGTCAGCACAACTTTCCTGTTCGGCCAATAAACCGGATCGTTACAATCCAAATGGTCCGGAAACGCGAAGTCCCCGCAAATGGCTTGATTGCCAACCGCGAAAAACCATGGACTAAGAAGTCCGCAGGCAACACAACGGATAAATCCTTCTTTTTCAGCCAACGCTTTTGTGTCTGAAAGAATTTGAAGATTTTTCCATATTTTTAAGGCTGCGTTAAGGGACGCAAACTCGTAAAATATACTGCCCACCCCGGATTCCCATTTATGAATCACGATGTCACATCTTTCTTCTATGGGATTTTTAATTTCCAAGACTTCAACGTAGCCGCCGCAACTGGGATAGCCGCTGCCAACGTATTTATGTTGTTCAATATCAAAGCGCGTACATTTACCATACCCGCCATGACCAACAACATCAACACGCCCCGTAACAGGCACCTCAATGCTTTTAATGCCTTTCAAACATTGTTCAATTTTTTTCTCGTCCCCAGGTCGACAGCTAACCCTTACGAGTTGTTTGCCGCCTGTTTTACATTCAAACCTAGTAGTTGCACTAAATTCTACGCTTTCTTCATCGCTCATCTAAATTCTCCTCCTTTTATTTTAAGAACTAAACTAAATTAAAAATTCAGTTTCTTTTAACATACTAAAACAAAACATTAAAAAGTCAAGTTTTATAGACAAAATTTGATTTTTGGCGCGGGAAATGATAAACTGAAAATAAAGATTTTATTGTTTTTACCACCTTATGAACAAAAAATGGCGGGTTAATAAAAAATTTCCTGAGAAATTTAAAGGGCGATTTCCGGAATATTCCGAGATAGTTTGCCAGTTATTGTATGAACGGGGGATAAAAACTCAGCTGGAAGTTGACGAGTTTTTTAATCCTGATTACGACCAGGATCTGCATGATCCTTTTTTAATGAAAGATATGGACAAGGCGGTCAAGAGAATTTTTGAAGCATTGGAAGGCGAAGAAAAAATCACCGTTTACGGCGACTACGACGCGGACGGAATTACCGCCAGCGCCTTAATGATCGGCATATTAGAGAAACTAAAAGGCTGGAAAGGCGTTTCAAAGGGCATCTCCACTGATGTTTACCTTCCCGACCGAGAAAAAGAAGGCTACGGAATGAATAAAAAAGCGCTGGAAAAAATCGCTGAAAATGGAACAAGACTGATCATTACCGTTGATTGCGGAATTTCAAGCTGTGAAAATACGGAAGAGGCCAAAAAATTGGGAATGGATGTCATTATTACCGATCATCACAGCATTCCGGAGAAAATACCTCAGGCGATAGCAGTTCTCGATCCTAAGCAAAAAGACTGTTCTTATCCATTTAAAGAGCTAGCGGGGGTAGGAGTAGCCTTTAAACTGGCACAGGCGTTGTGTCAGACACTTAAAAAAGAAATGAAAACTGGAAAAGGTATTGGAAATAATAAAACAGAAACTGAAATAAACGGACTAACAATTAAAATAGAAGCCGCTCAAAAATGGCTGCTGGATCTCGTGGCGCTGGGAACGGTGGCGGATTGCGTTGATTTGATCGGCGAGAACAGAACCTTGGTAAAATACGGCTTGCTGGTTTTGGAAAAAACAAGAAGACTGGGCATAAAATCGCTTATTCAAGGCGTTTCTAGCGGCAATGGCAATAATTCCAATAAATCCTCCCTCATTAAAAAACGACTTAAAATTGACACTTACGCCATCGGATATATTCTTGCACAACACTTTTTCTTTTTTACAAAAAGAAAACCTGTGCTAAAAGAAAAACAAATAATTTTTTCTTTCTTAGCACAGGTTCTTTCTTTGGAAAAGAAAGAAAGTGTTG
>DAOVOJ010000053.1 GCA_030629775.1 Candidatus Moraniibacteriota bacterium | reverse complement strand
TCTCGCCTTCCCTCTGCCCCGGAAAGCGGATTTTTTTTAATAAAGAATTTTGTGACATATTTTTTAAAATTGTTATTACTTTGAGCTGCAAAAACTACCGAAATTGTCATCCTGAACTTGTTTCAGGATCTGTCGTCTATTATAGTAAGCCTTACCATAAATATAAAGCAAAATGTAGCACATAACAGAGCCTGAAACAAGTTCAGGATGACAATTTCGGTAGTTTTTGCAGCTCAAAGTAATAACAATTTTAAAAAATATGTCACAAAATTCTTTATTAAAAAAAATCCGCTTTCCGGGGCAGAGGGAAGGCGAGACGGTGGAACTTATTATTCGCAAGCATAAGATTTCTTTGCTGGGAAGTTTTTTTTATTTTTTGGCGATGGCCGCTATCCCTTGGATTATTTTTTATTTTGTCGCTCCCATCGCTCTGCCGTTTTTTCTTCAGCCGCTTTACGCTAAACTCTTTTTGCTTCTAACTCTAATCTATTACCTTTTTCTCTGGCTTTTTGTTTTTATTGTTTGGATAGATTATTATTACGATCTTTGGCTGATCACCAATCAGCGGCTTTTGGACATTGAGCAAAAAGGATTTTTTAGCCGCACCGTTTCCGAACTGGATCTTAAAAGAATTCAGGACATTACCAGCGAAGTCCACGGCATTCTGGCGACCCTTTTTGAATTTGGCAATATTAATATTCAAACCGCCGGCGAAAGAGAGCGGTTCACCTTGCATTCAATTCCCCATCCGGTAACCATCAGAAGAAAAATTGTCAGGCTTTATGAAAAAGCGAGGAAAAAAGACAAGCATTATTTTAGGGAGGAAGAATAAAAAAATTCCCCTTTTATTTTAAAACCTCCCCCTGCCCCCTCCTTGGTAAGGAGGGGATTTATTATTCCCCTCTTTAGAGGGGAATAATAAATACACTTTATCTAATCTCCACCTCTCTTCTCTCGCTTTCCCATCTTTTTCCGTATTTATCAACTCCTGTCGCGAAGAGGGAATATTTTCCGGCGATGAATTCGTTCTTGTCTTCTTTCCAGATAATTTGATACCAATTATTTTCTCCGGGCATCGGTGAAGTTTCTTCGCCGATTTTTATTTGAGGGCCGTTTTTTTCAACCAGCTCCATCTCGGAATTATAAACGCCTGTCTGCTGATAATAAAATAAAACCTTTTCAATTCTGCTGTCGTCGGAAACAATGACATTAAGGATATAAGGAAAACTGTTTTCGGAGATCGGTTTGAGATAAATAAAATTCCGGGAATTAATGATCACTGAAATTTTATCCTGGGAGATATTGCCGATGCCGTCGTAAATTTTTGCCGTCACGGCGTGTTCGCCTTTGGAAATATTGGAAGGAATAAAATACCCGGCGCTGTAAGGAGAATATTTGTCGGTTCCCATTAAAATATCGTCAAAGAAAAAGTCAACTTGCTTGACGCCGAAATAAGCCTCCGCTTTCGCGCTAACGGATAAAGTGTTGTCTTTAATAAGAGTGTTATTCGCGGGCGAAGTTATTTCAATTTTCGGCACATTTTTTTCCGTTCTCAAATCGCAAATTTCCGTCGGCGGGTCAATGTTAACTTCGCTGCCGTTCTCTTCCGCCCAAGCCAGAACCGCTGTTTCCCAATTATTAAATTGCGGATCGCCGGCCGGATCTTCAGGATATTCTCCCAAAGGATCGTTCTTGTCAAGATAGTAAAGAATGTTATGGACTTCCAAGTAAATTTTTTCTTCAATCTGATCGGGCGGCGTTAGCTCGGTCGCTAGTTTATTAGTGCAGGCTTTGTCAAGTTCCACGATAATTTCGTTGGCGTGCTTGCCGTTTAAGATTGCTTTGTTAGCCGTTATCGGTTTGGGCGGCGTGAATTTTTCTATGGGGGTGTTTTCCAAAGCCCGTTCCATAAATTCATTCCACATTGGCGCGGCGGCGTAGATTCCGCCCGCCCGCTTCATTTTGGAGTTGTCGTTGTTTCCCGCCCAAACTCCAACCGCTAAGCCGGGAGTGTATCCGATCGTCCAGCCATCCCTGAAATCCTGAGTGGTGCCGGTCTTCGCCGCCACGGGGCGATCGCCCAGATAAAGATCGCTTCGGGCGCCGAAAGCGCCGGCTCGGGCGTTATTGTCGGAAAGAATACTGTTGACTTGGCGGGCAACTTCAACTTCTAAAACCGAGTCGGAA
Source organism: Candidatus Moraniibacteriota bacterium (assembly GCA_030629775.1). Classification (GTDB taxonomy): domain Bacteria; phylum Patescibacteriota; class Minisyncoccia; order JAHIHE01; family DAOVOJ01; genus DAOVOJ01. Next base: position 3,220 of record DAOVOJ010000053.1, on the reverse strand, counting down.
CTATTTTGATATTCTTTGATCATTTCTCCTTTATTGTTTTCAATTTTTATAATCGCCGATGCCGGATATCTTAATCCTTCGTTGGCGAAGACGCCGTAAGCGGAAACTTCTTCCAGCAGTTTTACTTCTCCGGTTCCCAAAACCAGAGAGAGTCCGTAATTTTCCGGATCGCGAAAAGTGGTAAATCCCATTTCGCGCGCCGTTTCAACGCTTTCCGGGATGCCCACCAGATACAAAGTTTTTACCGCTGGAATATTTAAAGACTGCGCCAGCGATTGCCGCATTGTTACCGGACCTCTGAATCTGAAATCATAATTTAAAGGATGGAAAATTTTGCCGCTGCCGTCTCGTCCGAAGTCGGTTTCCACGTCAAAAAGAATGGTTTCGGGCGTGTAGCCTTTTTCAAAGGCGGCGGCGTAAACGAACGGCTTAAAGGAAGATCCCGGCTGGCGATTTCTGATTGAAACATTAACATTAGGATCAAACTTGCAATTTTTTCCCGAGACGCATCCTTCCGGTAGAGACTCGCCGAAGTAATCTTTTGATCCGACCATCGCCAAGATCTCTCCGTTTCTCGGATTGATCGCCGTCAGGGCGGCGTTGTAAGCGTTATACTTTTTCATATTGGCTTCCACACCTTCCTTAATTACCTCCTCGGCGATTTTTTGTTTTTCCAGATCCAGAGTGGTGTAAACTTTTAATCCTCCTTTTTCTATGGTGTCTTCGCCGAACTCATTCGCTAATTGTTGTTTGACATACATTACAAAATGGGGAGCCGTAATATTTTCATGGAACGGTTTGACGCGACTTAAAATATCAACCTCCTGAGCTTCCTGTTTTCCTTTTTCATTAATGTATCCCGTGTCGGCCATTCTTTTTATAATATAATAGGCGCGGCTTTGAAGCGCTTCCGGATGCGAGCCGTGAGGGGAATAATAAGTGTTGGCGCGCGGCAGCGCCGCCAGCATCGCCGACTCCGCCAGATCCAGGTCGCGGGCGGGCTTGCCAAAAAATGTCTGGGCGGCCGCTTCAATTCCGTAGGCGTTTGAGCCGTAAGGAATTTGATTAAAATACATTTCCAAAATCTCATCCTTGCTGAACCGCCGTTCCATTTCCACGGCGATAATTAATTCTTTTATTTTTCGGGTGTAGGTTTTTTCGGAAGTCAAAATAGAATTTTTGATCAGCTGCTGAGTGATGGTTGATCCGCCCCGCGGCTTTTCGCAAAAGCCGACCTGATGGCAGACCGCTTTAGCAATTCCGCCAACATCAAAACCGTGGTGAGAATAAAACTGATCGTCCTCAGTCGCTATCGTCGCCCATTTCATATAGTCGGAAATTTGATCAAGCGGAACGATCGTTCTGTTTTCTTCGCCGTGGATCTCATATAAAATAACCTCTCCCGTTCGGTCGTAAATTTTTGTTGACTCGGCGACCTTGCGGTTAAGGATCTCGTCGGCGCTGGGAATGTCTTTGGAAAAATAAATAAAAGCTCCCGCTGCCAGCAGCCCGCCAAGCGTCAAAAATAAAACAAACATTATTCCAGTTATTTTCAAAATTAAACCAAGCGGATTTTTTCTTTTTCTTCCCCGCAATCTTATTCCCAGAAAACTGGAAGCGATTTCTTTTTTGACCAGCCTTTTTCCGGGTCGTTTAATTCTTGGTTTTTTAAACAAAGAAAAACCGCCCAGTAAAGAAACCCGTTTTCTTTTTCTGGGTTTTATTTTGATCGTCCTTTTAACGCGATATTTTTTTCTAATAGCCATGGGTTTTATTATAACATAAATCTTAGAACTTGGAACTTAGAACCTAGAACTTAAAACCTAGAACTCTTTAAAAACACCGTCATTGCGAGGCGGTAGCCGAAGCAATCTCGTAGCCACACGCAAAGAGTTAAATGACAAGATTGTCGCGTCGCCTTCTCGCGAACTTCGTTCGTTCGGGCTCCTCGCAATGACATTTTGTAATTATCACACCACAACAGCTCTATGATTCCAAGTTCTAAGTTCCAAGATTCTCCCTGTGGATAACTTTTTTGTTGCTATGTTAAAATTGTGTTATAATACGCGTATAATAACTCTATCGGATAGCCGATATAAACAAATTAATGAACGAGGGTGAAACAAAATTTATTTCTCTTGCCGAGGCGTCAAAGCTGACTGATTACAGTCAGGATTATTTGGGTTTGCTTTGCCGGCAGGGAAAATTAAAAGGACAAAAACTCGGCCGTAATTGGGTAACGACGAAGGAGTGGGTTTTGGGATATGTTGAAAAAATTAATAATAAAAATAAAGATGTTATTCCGGTCAAGATCATTAAAACCCAAAAAACGGAAAAGCCGATTGAAGGAAATAAAACAGGAGAGACAAAGGGAAAGATCAATCTCGGATATCCGAGCATCAAGAAATTGTTCTCAACTGAGAGATTAATGCTGGCCACTCTGGCGATAAGCTTTTTCATTAGTGGCCTTGTTTTTTGGCAGCAGGGAGTGGTTGGAAAATATGGAACGCCGGTCGTAAACCGAGTCGCCTCTGTTGTTCAAGGATGGTATTCGGACGGGAGATCGGAGGTTTCTAAAAATTTAAATCGGGAGGTTTTTGCTCTTAATGATTCTTTAAATCTTATTGAGAATGAATCGGTTAAAGTTGCTGGTAATCTCCGGAGCGACAAACGAGTGTCAACGGAGTTTGTTAATTTGAGTAATTCTCTAGATCTTATAAAAAACGAATCAACCAAACTTGCGTCTGGTAAAATTATTGCTTTCAATGATTCTCTAAATCTTATTGAAAATGAATCAACAAAGTTTGCCACTCATTATTATTCAAGAGAAACAAATCGTGTTTCTGATAGCGTGGTGGTTATTGGCAAGTTTTTTGCATCTACAGATCCTTCGGCTCCATTCGTCGCCCGCCTAGGGCGGACTTCTCATTCCGCTCAGGATGACATTAAATATGAAATTATTTCTCTTAACAATTCTCTAAATATTATTTCAGGTTTTGTTGGAAATACTACAACGGCAGTTTCAGATTATGGTAAAAATTCTGTAATCGCTTTTAGTAATTCTCTAGATCTAATAAAAAATAAATCAACAGGATTTGTTGCTTCTGTCATTCTGAGCGAGGAACGAGTCGAAGAATCTCGCGCCACGCGCATAGGGTTATTGCCACGAGATCCTTCGGCTTCATTCGCCGCCCGCCTAGGGCGGACTTCTCATTCCGCT
>DAOVOJ010000043.1 GCA_030629775.1 Candidatus Moraniibacteriota bacterium | reverse complement strand
GCACTCCCCTCTTGAGAGGAGGTTGGGGATGCGTTATTCCCTTCCAAAGAATCATTATCAGGAATAGTTTCTTCGCCATCCACTAAATTCACATTTATTTCTTCGCCGCTTTCATTATTTGCGTCATTTATTTTAACTTCATTTCCCAAGTCTTCGGGATTTCCAATTTCACTGTCTTCGTTAACATTATTTGTTTCTATTTCAACATCTTTTATCTCCACTCCCTCTCCGTCAACCGCTTCAATTTTTACTTCTTCTCCCGATTCTTCTTTCTCGTCTCCCTTTAATTTGCTTAAAATTTTCTGGTGAGTTTCCTCGTCAACCTCTTTAAACCTCAAGATAACACCTCTTTCCCCGCTTGATTGAATATTGATCTCTCCCAATTCTAAATCAGCCAATTGGTTTTTTATTTCTTGCTGCGAGAGAACTCTGCTTTCAGAAGAAAAACTGAATTCCATCAAAGTTCCGCCGGTAAAATCAATTCCTAAATTAAGATTCCAACTAAAAAGGCAAGCAACACTTACCACCACTGTAATAATTGAGATTCCAAACCAGATTTTTCTTTTTTGAATTATTTTAATCATATTATATATTAATTCTATATTTCCGTTAAATCCGTAATAATAAGGATTATAAGCACCAAATTCAAAATTACAAATTCCAAATAAATTCAAAACAGTTTAGAATTTTGAACATTTGAATTTTGAATTTATTTGGAATTTGTAATTTATATCCTAATGAAACAGTGACTGCGCCTCAATTTTTTTCTTTCTTCTTAGAAGCTCCAAATAACCAAACGACATTTCCTATTCTCGTCAACGCCGCGATATTTAAAAAAGTTTTGGTAATCACGATCGCCGAGAACATACTGATCAAAATTCCGATTCCAAGAGTGATCGCAAACCCTTTGACAATGCTGGTGCTGAAATACGCCAAAACAAAACAGGTGATCAAAGTGGAAACATTGGAATCGCGAATGGAAGTCCACGCTCTGGCAAATCCCTCCTCAATCGCCATGGTCAGGGTTCGCCCTTTTTTCAGCTCTTCCTTCATTCTTTCAAAGATCAAAACATTGGCGTCCACCGCTATTCCGATAGAGAGAATAAATCCCGCAATTCCTGAAAGAGTAAGAGTGATTGGAATTAATTTAAACAACGCTAAAATAATTAAAGAATAACTTAAGAGAGCGGCCACTGCCAGCAATCCCGGCAGGCGATAGTAAAGAATCATCAGCAAGGAAAGAATTATCAGGCCAGCAATTCCCGCTTTTAAACTTTTTTGCAATGACTCCTCGCCCAAACTCGCTCCCACCGTTTGCTGGCTCAACAATTTTATCGGCACCGGCAAAGCGCCAGCGTTTAACCTCTGGGCTAAAATTTTCGCCTCGTCAAGGGTAAAACTGCCTGAAATAATCGCTTTGCCATCCACGATCGGCTCATTAACCACAGGGATGCTGATTGGCGCGCCGTCCAAGAAAATCGCCACTTTTCGCCCGACATTTCTTTCGGTAATTTCTTTAAATAATTTTCTACCCTCGCCATCAAATTCCAACTGAACTTCCGGCTGATAAGTATTGGGATCAAAAGCTACCGCCGCGCGGCTTAATTGCTTACCGCTCAAATCAGTTGATTTATAGAAAAACTGCTCAAGAAATTCCGGTGGAATTTCTTGATCAGGAAACATTTCTTTGAACTGTTTTCTCGTCTCATTTTTTTCCTCTTCAATCATTTCCTCTTTAAATTCCAAATAAGGAGTTTCGCCGATCATATTAATTGCCTGGTTAACATCTTTAACCCCCGCCAACTCAACCACCAGCCGATCGTTCTCGGCAATCTGAATAATTGGCTCGGACACGCCAAAAGCGTTAACCCTTCTTTCAATAACATCTTTCACGCCCTCCATCGCTGAGTCTTTGTTTTTACTTTCAATCTGAGAAAGGTCGGCTTGATAGACCAAATGGGTTCCGCCCTGAAGGTCAAGTCCAAGATGAAAATCATAGTCGTTTATTACCCCTAATCCCAGGCGATTTACTTCCTCGCCTAAAACTCCCTTTTCAGGACTGGCAATATAGCCCGACATTAAAGCAATAATAATAATGCTTAAAAAAGTAAATCTGATTTGTTTGCGAGTAGACATATATTAAATTAAAAACGCAAAATTAAAAATAAAAAGTTAATTTCTCAACTCTTCTAATTTAAACTAATTTCAATGATTTGTCAAAGATAAAGTGATTATTATTTTAAATAGCCGCTTATTATCACCATGTCAAAGCTTCCGCGATTCCCAAACTCATTCCCAGCACGATCACTCCCGCTATCATAATGCCCAGAGAAATTAAAGGCAGCGCTTTTTTAAAAGGAATACCAAAAACAAAAGCGGCCAGCGCCCCGGTCCAACCTCCGGTCATCGGCAAAGGAATAGCGACAAAAGTTATCAGCGCCAAAGCGCCCCATTTTTCAAATTTATGGCTGTGGTTAGCCCTCGTTCTTTCAAAAAGCCAACTAAAAAACCGCCGGCATAATTTTACTTTTTTCATCAAAAAACCGGAGATTGGATCGATCAGCCAAAGAATAAAAATTACCGGAATAATATTGCCAATAACCGCTAAAAAATAAGCGGCCAAAGGAGACAAATGATAAACCCCCACCGCCATTGGAATTGCCCCTCTCAACTCAGCGATCGGAAGCATAGCGATTAAAAGCGTCGCAAGTTCCGGGGATATTTGAGCAAAAAAATCTACCAAATAATTTGTCATAAAAAAACTACTTATCAAATCCAAAATTCAAAATTTAGTTGTCATCCCTGAACTGAATTCAGGACAAGCTCTGAATTTATTTCAGGATCTGTCGTCTGTTATATTTAGTTTTAAGATAAATATAAAAGCATAATGTAATATATGGAAGATCCTGAAACAAGTTCAGGATGACAATTTTTTTCTCTGTCATCCTAAGCGATGAGCGAATAAAATGTACGTTTTATAATATTCTTTATTAATTGTAGGGGCGGGTCGCGACCCGCCCCTACAATCCAAAAACCCAAAAATTCTGGGATGACATCGCTTTTTTTACTTTTTCCTTAAAATCTCCGCCGCGTCTTCCGGTTTGACCGAGCAAATCTCCGTGCCTGTTCCAAGCTCAAATCCCGCCCAAACGCTTATTTTAGGCAAAATTTCAAAGTGCCAATGATAATGATCATAAACCCGCCCGTCACAAGGAGCGGTGTGCAGAAAGAAATTATAAGCCGGATCGCCTAGTTTCTTTTTTATTCTTGCCAGAGTAAATCCAATTGCTTCCGCCAGTTGAATTTTTAAAGCGGTGCTGGATCTCTCGAAATATGCCAGATGCCGCTTGGGATAAATTCTCGTTTCAAAAGCGATCTTAGAAGCGAAAGGGCAAAGAACCACGAATTCGTCATTTTCAAAAATCACCCGCTTGCCGGATTCTCTTTCCCATTCAAGCATCACGCAATGAACACACTCCTGATTGGCTTCAAAATATTTTCGGCTTCCATGAAGACTGCGATAAATATCCGGGTCAACTACCGGCGTGGCGATTAATTGTAAATGAGGGTGCTTTAATGAAGCTCCCGCTTCTTTGCCATAATTTTGAAAAATGGAAACATATTTAATGTGCCGCTGGTTCATCTGGGCCAAATATCTCACCTGAAAAGCGTCAACGATTTCCGTAATTTCCGAAACTGTCATTTGAGAAATTTGTCTAGTGTGACTTCTGGTGATAATTATCTCGCAAAATCCCACTCCATTCATCACCATAAAAGGGCCTTCGTCATGAACATTTAAACTTGTTCCGTGAACAAAGGCAGGGAAATCATTTGGAATAACTTTGAGGCTCCACGCCCCGCTTTTCTTTTTGTAAGTCAGCAAATTTTCTTTGCCTTCCAAATGGCAAAACGGGCATTTTTCTTTTTCTTCTTTTAATTCCTTTCCGGTTATTTTTTTCTCCGTTTTTTTCTTAAAACTATGCGGCCTCTTAGATCTCTTGTCGGCAACCACCACCCATGTATTGCTCACTAAATCTTTTCTCAATTCCGAGACAGGAGTTTTTGTTTTGTTTTTAGTAGACATATTTTTTTAAATAAGCTTAAAAATTACATTTTGACTTGTCATCCTGAGCGAGGGACAAGTCGAAGGATCCCGTGTTAGTTTCACATAGCGTTATATTACGACTCATCTGCTTGGCACGAGATTCTTCGACTCCTGTCGTCGCTCAGAATGACAGTGTGAAAAAACACAGATTCCTCCACTCCGTTTCCTCTTCGGCTATCGCCGCAGGGTCACTTCGGTCAGAATGACAACAAATTCGCTATTTGCTATTCCTAATCTATTTATATTTCCCACTCATCATATTCCACTTTATCTGAAACAGTTCTTTCAGAGTATTAACATATCCGCCGATTGAAACTTTGCTTTCTTCATCGTTTATCCAAATTACCGGAACGGTTTTTATTTTGTGGCCATATTTTTTTGCCAGAGCCAAAATTTCAATATCAAAACCCCAGCGGTCCACTTTTAACTTTGGAAAAACTTTTTCAACAAACTCCGCCGAAAAACATTTAAATCCGCACTGAGTGTCTTTGATTCCCGGCACCGCCAGCGCTTGAATTAAAAGATTGCCCACATCCCCCAGCATTTCCTTATAAAACGGCTGGTGTTTTTTAATCTGGCTTTCTTTTAAATCGCGATTTCCGATAACGACATCGTAGCCTTCTTTAAAAAATGGCAGAAGATTTTGAACTTGATCTACGGTCGTGGCATTATCGGCGTCCATAAATAATCTGTATTTTCCCTTGGCTTCCATGATCCCCTGCCGGACAACATATCCTTTCCCGTGGTTTTCTTTATTATCTATCACTCTCAAATTCCTAACATCTCTTCCTATATTTTTGACCAGCTCCACTGTCCCGTCACTTGAGCCGTCATCAACAACGATTATTTCGTAAGAATAATTCTGAGCCGATAAAAACTTGTCCACATCCAGTAAAGTTTTTTTAATTCTTTTTTCTTCATTGTAAGCCGGTATCACCACCGACAAATAGATTTCGTTTTCCATAGTTTTATTTTAACATAGATTATTAAAAGTAAAAAATTTTTAAACCCTCTTATAATTTCATTATATACCATTATCCAAACAAAAACAAACTATGCTAAGTAGTTTGTTTTTTAGATTTTTTAAATTACAAAACTAAAAGCTTCGCTGTCATGGCGAGCGAAGTGAACAAGGAACGAGTGAATGGAGCGCGGCAATCCCGTGCCATAACATGAGATTGCCGCGTCGCCTTCTCACTCACTATGTTCGCTCAGGCTCCTCGCAATGACGGTTTGTAACTTTCGCATTATCTATAAAACTCCAACTCCCTCTCATTAACAACATATATCTCATCCCATCTTCTGCCGGAGTTGATGAATTCTTCCGCGGTTATATTGAGCCAGTGTTTTGTTTTATTATCATCTATTTCATAAACCTTGTAATCGTTTATTGCTCTAATCAAAAAACTTTCTTGGTAATTATTCGCTTTTGAAGAATCAACTTCCTGAATAGCGTCCCAGTTTAGATGACCATAAAAATCAAAGATCTTCCCGTCTAAGATATGCCTTTTATAAGCCTGTCCTGAGCCTGTCGAAGGATTTTTAATAATATAGACTTTGTAATCGTCATTAGCTCTGATCAAAGATCCATTTGAAATATTAGGGTTTGATTTGTTCGTGTAGATTATACTATCTGAAACAACTTCCGAAGCCACGCCGTATTGGGTGTAGAATTTGACATAAACGGTATGTTCTCCGTCGTAGAGACGAGGCAGTGCCTCGTCTCTACTGCTGGATAAATCCCATTCTATTTCTTCCTGATAAGCAACCTGACTTGCGTATTCAAAATCTTCCGTGTTTGAAATTGCCATTCTTTTAGTGTCGGAACCGGCGTAAAGTTTGAGAGTGACTGTTCCATTATTCGTATTTTTATCACCATTATTCATAAAAACACCAAAATCTCCCGTAGGCGGATTATAAGCTCCGGAAGGTAAACCTCCGCCCGGATCGGTTTCATCGTCGTCAGTTAAAGAAGAACATCCCGGATCATTTGGATAGTCGGTTTTTCCGTCTCCGTCATCATCAAGAGAATTATTGCATTGCGGTCTTACAGTTTGCAAACGCCAGTCGGTTTTGACTTTATAATCCACAGTGCCGCAAGAACCGGTTGTCGCGCAGTTAAAAACAATCCAGCCAATGTTCTCGCCCCAAGCGTAGCCTAAAAATTCTCCTGAAGAATTAATGCTTACTCCTCCGCCAGTTGGATTAAAATTTATCCAACCTGTATTCTCATTCCACGCGTAGCCGGAAAGATTACCCGCGCCGTCATTGGCGACTTTATGATCAACCGTGGCGCAAGAATTATCATTTGAACAATTTAAAGAGATCCATCCCGCGTTTTCGCTCCAAACGTAGCCGGTCAAAGCTGAATCTGTAATATGAACATTTCCTTCAGTTGTCCCGAAATTGATCCAGCCGATATTCTCGCTCCAAGCGTATTTATCGGTTGAGTCTATAATTCCGTCAGTGGTTGAGGCAAGAGCCTCATTTAGAGTTCCAATCTCCCAAAAAGAGATTGGAACTTTTTTTTCAGACAGCGTAAAAACAGTTATTGCTATTGCCGCTATAACAAGGATATTAATTGTTTTTGATTTGAAAATTTTCATACTGGTTTTAATTATTTTAATTTTTTATATTTTTTAAATAAAATAATCCAAATTACAAAATCATAAAATTGTTGCCAGAACTACCGCACACAACGAGCCATGATGAGAGCACCAGTCTTAGCAGTGTAGCCCGTTTCGCCGCGGTACAGGATCGTAGACCAAGCGCCGTGAGTATAGTCGGAGAAAGTAGTAGCTGACCAATATTGGCTATCGGCTGAAGATAGGTTGCCCCAAGAGCCATCAATATACGCTTGCATCAATTCTTTTTGATATGGCAAACGCCAACCGCCGCCCAATGCTTCGCAGCCGACTTGAGCGCTTGTTTTTTTAACGCATTGGCAACCATCGTCG
>DAOVOJ010000071.1 GCA_030629775.1 Candidatus Moraniibacteriota bacterium | reverse complement strand
GTTTTACGTTATACGTTACACGCTATACACTATACGTTATATCCTCAATCCAATATATTGAGCCCCTTCCTTGATTTTGCCCTTTATCAAATCCTGATAAACTTTCTCTAAATCTTCCGGATTAATATTTCTTCCCCCGATGCCGAAGATATAATTGCTCAATTTTGGTTTTTTATCCAAATCGTACAAAGCCGAGCGAACCTCGGTAAAAACGGGACCGAAATTTCCAAAAGAGAAAGCGCGATCTAAGATCGCCACCGATTTTGCTTTGCTTAACGCTTGGGCGATCTCCCGGTTCGGAAACGGCCGCATTAGCCTTATTTTTAGCAAACCGACTTTCTTACCCTCTTTTCTTAATTTATCAACCACTATTTTCGCCGTCCCGGCGGTGGAACTTAAGACAACCATTATTTGCTCCGCGTCGCTGGTTTTATATTTTTCTATAAAATCATACTTCCTACCGGTCAATTTGGCAAATTCCTTATCCGCTTCTTTAATTGCTTTTCGGCTTGCTTCCATCGCTTCCGCCTGCTGATATTTGTGTTCAAAAAAATAATCAAATAAATCCAATGGACCGATGGTAATCGGTTTTTTGATATTTAATAATGGATATTCGGGATTATATTTTCCGATGAATTTTTTTACTGTCTTATCTTTTTCAATAACAACATTTTCCACTGAATGGGAAGTAATGAACCCGTCCATCATCACCATCGCCGGCAAAAGCACTTTTTTATTTTCCGCTACTTTCAGGGCGATTAAAGTGTTATCATATGCTTCCTGCGCGTTTTCACTGTAAAACTGCAGCCAGCCGGCGTCGCGAAGAAACATTGAATCGGAATGGTCACAATGAATATTTATCGGCGCCGATAAAGCCCGATTGGCAATCGGCATCACGATCGGCAGCCGCGAGCCGGAAGCGACATAAACAATTTCCGCCATCAGCGCCAGCCCCTGCGAAGCGGTCGCCGTCATCGCCCGGCCGCCAGCCGCCGAAGCGCCCACCACGGCGCTTAAAGCGCTGTGCTCCGATTCTACACTTATCAATTCTGTTTTTACTCTCCCGTCCGCCACTATCTGGGCAAAACCTTCAATAATCGGCGTCTGCGGCGTGATCGGATAAGCCGCCACCACCTCCGGATCGATCTGCCTCATCGCCTCCGCCACCGCCTGCCCGCCGGTCAATGCTTGATATTTGGTTTTTATTGTTTTATTTTTTGGCATAATTTATTTAGAGATCATTAAACAATTCTCTCCACTTAGAATTTTCTTTTTCAATCAATTTTATTTTCTTTTCTCTTCCCCAGCTTTTTAACTGTTTTTCTCTTTTTATCGCCCAGCGAATATCGTTTGTTTCTTCGTAATAAACTAATCTTTTTATTTTATACTTTCTAGTAAATCCTTCTATCTTTCCTTCTTTGTGTTCATTAATTCTTCTTTGTAAATTATTGGTAACTCCTATGTATATTTTTTTAGAAATACTGCTCATTATGTAAACAAAATATCGGTGTTGTTTTTTCATTTTTTGTTTTAAGTAATTTGTCATCTCAAAGCTAAGTAACTCCACTTTTATTTTATCATCCGCCATTACTTGTCATCCCGAGCGACGATAGGAGCCGAGGGATCTGTAAAAAGGTAAGATGTGTATTTCAGAATGTCTTTACGAAACACAAGTATACTGC
>DAOVOJ010000008.1 GCA_030629775.1 Candidatus Moraniibacteriota bacterium | reverse complement strand
CTATGATTTTATTATACACTAGTTTATAACATAAGCATAACCTCTTTTCTCACGGCCGTGAGAAAAGAGGTTATGCTTGATATTTATAAGATATGAGGTGTTTTAGAATTAAGCGTTTTAGAATAAGGTGTTTGAGAAAAAAATGTTGTTTGGAAAATGTTGTTTGGAAAAAGACAAAGATAAAGATAAAGATAAAGAGGTTATGTTTGTGCTGTAAAGAAGAAATTTGTCAAACATAAGAGCGAGTAATAATAACTTTTTAATATACACAGTTTTATTTAATCTCGTTTTTTTTAGATTTAAATTTATAGTATGATAATACATATTGATCATACTGTTCAAAGTTTTAGCATTCAGCTCAATTTTTTTATTCTTTCATTTTTATGATCGCAATCCCGGCTCCGATTATCATTAGACCGCCTACTATTGTATTTAAAGTAATTAATTCTCCAAAAAATATTGAACCCAGCGCTATCGCAATTAAAGCTTCAAAATATGTCAGCACCATCGCATTTTGAGAAGACACTTTTCCAAGTCCTTTGAAAAAGAAAATAAATCCTAATCCCAAAGCCGTTATTCCCAAAAAGGCTATTTTTGACATTTCTCCAAAAGTGAATAGTCCTTGGCTAATAATTATTGGAATTGCTAAAATGCTAAACGACGCCGCGACGGAATTTTTGTAAAAAACTTCTACTAACGGATCTACGCTAAGAGCAAGTCTTTTTTCAATGATCGTATGAGTCGCGTAAAAAACTGCCGATGCCAATCCAGCGATTATTCCAATATTTATCGCGCTAATTTGCGGGGATAGAATTACAGCCATTCCGGCAAGACCCAAAAACGAAACTGCCACTTTTTTGATATTCCATTTTTCTTCTTTAAGTATAAAAGGAACTGTAAGAACAACAAATAAGGGAGCAAGATAATGAAGAAGAACCGCGTTGGCAATGGTTGTATTTTGAATCGCGTAATAGAACGAACCATTATTTAGAAATATTAGCATCCCAACAAGAAGCAAGGTAAATTTTTTATCTGCACTTTTTATTTGAGATAAGCTCTTGCTCTGTATAAGTCCGACAGTAACGGTTATAAGTCCGAACAATGACGCAACGGGATAAAAAAGAAATGACGATGTTACAATATTCCTTGCAACTATTCCGCTGTTTATGCCCCATAAAGATACTGCCGCGACTATTTCCGCGTATCCTCTTTTTTTGTTTTTGTTTGTCATATTTTATATTTTTTAATAAACAAAATTATTCTCAACTTCATCCAGCGAATTGTTTTTTGCGTCCTTTTCAGAAACTATTGGATTTTTGATCGGCCATGTTATATTTATTGTCGGGTCGTTCCACGCAATCGCTCCTTCGCTTTCCGGAGAATATTCATCTGAGCTTTTGTAATTAATTTCCGCCTTATCGCTGAGAACACAGAAAGCGTGAGCAAAACCGATTGGGATATAAAGCATTTTTTTGTTTTCTTCTGAGAGAGTTTCTCCAACCCATTTTCCAAAAGTCGGCGATCCTTTTCTGATATCAACCGCGACATCAAAAATTTCACCGCTTATACATCTAACTAATTTTGCTTGAGCCTTGGGAAGTTTTTGAAAGTGAAGCCCCCTAAGAACTCCCTTAACTGATTTTGAATGATTGTCTTGTGTAAAATTGTCTTTGATTCCAAAATCGGAAAATTCGGAATATTTATAATTTTCCAAAAAAAATCCTCTCTCATCCTTAAAAACTCTAGGTTCTACTAAAACAATTTCCGGGATTTCTAATTTTTTGAATGTAAATGGCATAAGAATGAGTCAAAAGTGATATTATGATAGTAGCATATTTTAAGTAACTGAACAATAAAAAAAGGTTAGCTGGCTAACCTTTTGTTTGCTTTGTCTATTACTACTGAGGCAATCATCCCTAAGATAATCAGTCCGGCAACTAGCAATATTATATGCATAAAATTACTATTAATTACCGCTATCACAAATAATTTTACTGCTAAAATTATTTGTGATATTTTTGCCATCATCACAGCTGCGAAAAATGATATTGCAGATACCATAAAAAACAAAAAAAGTTTCCCTCCGTTGTCGTTATTGTCTACAACCCATTCTTTTTTTATTTTCATTATAACTATAAATAGCATAATAAAAATAAAAAAACTGTACAAAACTATTTCTGTTGTTAATGTTACTGTCAAATAACTCCTCCTAATCACAACATACAATCTAATCAAATTTTTGTCAATAATTGGACTTAAAACTTTTTATTTGTTGCGATTAAAAAAATTAGAAATCCAACGGTATTCATAACAAGATCCTGAAGCCTGTTTGGCGGAGTTTCTTTAAAAAGTTCTATTATAAATTCGTTTTGTGAAATAGTTGACGCTCCTATTTCAAAAAATTCCCAGCCTAAAAATGGCAGGAATGCCAGCGTAAGCGCTTTTTTGGAATCGCTTGTTTTGATCTTGAAAATTGCCGCGGCGATAAGTATTCCCGCGGCAATGTGAGTGGGAATATCTATCCATTTCAATTCTGTGTTTCCTGTATAATATATAAAGACAGTGAATATTGCTAAAAGAAGCCAGATAAGAAATACAATAACCATTTTTCTATTTATGTTTTTCATTGATCAAGTTTTTATTTAATAAAGTGTTGGATTTACATTTTATAACTCAGGGTATATAATTACTTTGAATTACGAAATGTGTTTTATTTCGTTGGGTAAAGTTTAATATAAAAATAATATTAAATCAAATGAATCAATATAAACCGGTCACAATCAGCTTGATAAATTATAACGGGAGAAAATTTGTTTTTCGGGCGATCGAATCCGCGGTCGATCAGAGTTATCCAAATTTGGAAATAATTTTAATTGATAATGATTCAACGGACGGAACAAGAGAGGAGATAGAAAAAAAGATTCCGGAATGGGAGGAGAGGAGAAAAGAAATCGCTAAAAATTACAGGTTAAAACCTGAACTCCAAAATTTATCCGGAGCTCACTCTTTAGAGTGTAACACTATTAAATACATCAAAAACACGGAAAATGCCGGATTTGGAAAACCGCATAATATGGCAATGAGAATAATGAAAGGAGATTTTATTTTGCTTTTAAATTATGACGCGATACTAAAACCCGACTACATTAAAAACGCTCTTGAAATTTTTAAAGATGAAGAAGTCGGTGCTGTTCAAGGGAAACTGTTGAGATATGATTTTGATAAAAATGAATTATATAAAAACAAGGAAAATCCGCAATTGAATACAATTGACACAACAGGACTGATGATGTTCAAAAACAGGAGAATAGTTTGTATTGGACAGGAAGAAGCTGATAAAGGACAATTTGAAAAAGAAAAAGAAATTTTCGGCGCCGACGGCGCCGTTCCAGTTTATCGCAAGGAAATGTTGGAAGATGTAAAGTTGCCAAAAACTCCCCTCTTGAGAGGGGGTTGGGGGTGCGTTGAATCAGCAAAAAAACCCACCCCTAGCCCCTCCCAAGAGGGGAATAAACATAACTACGAATATTTTGATGAAAATTTTTTTATGTATAAAGAAGATGTGGATCTAGCGTGGCGTATGCGGCTTGCCGGATGGAAAGCAATTTATACTCCAAAAGCGGTGGCTTATCACGGACGGGGGTCCGGAGACAGTATGGCAAAAAATTACATTGACATTATAAAAGAAAGGAGAAAGATAAATAATTTTGCGAAATATTTATCTTTCAAGCATCAAAGACTGATGCAAATAAAAAATGACTTTCCTTCGTTGTTATTTACAAAACACCTGCCGCAGTTTATAGTAAAAGAAGTCGGCGCCTGGATCTATGTGGCAATTTTTGAAAGATTTACTTTTAGGATTTTAAAGGATTTATATCGAGATATTCCTTTGTTTTTAAGGAAAAGGAAAATCGTAATGGCGAAGAAGAGGGTTGGAGTGAAAGAGATGGAAAGATGGTTTAAATAAATTCTATTGTTCTATTGTTCTATTGTTCTATTGTTAATGTGACATATTATATTGTCTAAATTAAGATATAAAAGCGTTTAATAACAATTGAGTATTAAGGTGTCCAACACCTTGATACAAGTTGTAATTTATAGCTTGTGTTTATATAAAAATAAATACATTAATATAAAAACGAGTGTATAGGTGTTGGACACCTTACACACACCTTACACAACAATGTAATAATATAATTTATGAAGTTATCAATAATTGTGAATCACTACCGCACTCCGGAAATTTTGAGGATCTGTTTGCGTTCCATAAAGGAAAATTTGAAGAACGCTGATTTTAGCTGGGAAATGATCGTAACTGATGGGGCGACAATTGAGAAAACGGCGGAAATGATGAAAGAGCAATTTCCGGAAACGATTTTCATTTCTTTTGAAAAAAATGTCGGGTTTGGGAAATTAGTGAACGCCGCGATTGAAAAAGCAAAAGGAGAATATCTTTTTATAATAAACGCTGACATTTTGGCTGAAGAAGAGGGAGTTATGAAAAAAATACTGGATTATGTTGAGAAAAACAATGATGTTGGCATGGTCGGTCCAAAACTTTTAAATGTTAATGATACGGTTCAGCAATCCTGCTTTAGATTTTACACTCCCTCGACTGTTCTTTGCCGCCGAACTTTTTTAGGTAAAATTTCGTTAGGCAAGAAAGTTTTAAATAATTTTTTAATGAAAGATATTTTTACAAAGCAGGAAATAACTTCCCCGATTCCCGTTGACTGGCTGATGGGTTCGGCGTTTATGATAAGAAAATCAGCGATAGAAAAAGTTGGCGGTCTTGACGAAAGATTTTTTATGTATTTTGAAGATGTTGACTGGGCGCGAAGATTTTGGGAGAATGGATATAAAGTAATTTATTTTCCGGCGGCAAAAATGTATCACTATCATTTTCAATCAAGCAAAAAGAAAGGCGGGTTATTGGATTTATTTTATAATAAATATACCAGAATTCATTTAACAAGCGCTTGGAAATATTTTAAGAAATATCGGTTTAAGAACGCGAAATACGGGATGTAGTAGTATCAAGTAGTTAGTATTAAGTATCAAGCATAAAAAAATATTTTGCTTAATACTTAATACTTAATACTTAATACTAATATTATGAAAATCAAAAAAGCGATTTTACCTGTGGCGGGATTTGGGACAAGGTTTTTGCCGGTAACCAAATCTCAGCCCAAAGAAATGCTGCCGATCGTTGACAAGCCGATAATTCAATATTTAGTTGAGGAAGCGGTGGCGGCCGGAATAGAGGAAATAGTCTTTGTTACCGGGCGAGGGAAGCGAGCCATTGAGGATCATTTTGATCACTCGTTTGAGCTGGAATATAACTTAGTGGAAAAAGCCAAGCATGATCGTTTGGCGGAAATTTACAAATTGCCAAGGCTGGCCAAGTTTGCTTTTGTGCGGCAGTTAAAGCCGATTGGAGATGGCGACGCCGTTCTGCGCGCCCGCCATTTAATTGGCGATGAACCCTGCGCGGTTTTATTTGGCGACGATCTGGTGGATTCAGAAGTGCCCTGCATTGGACAACTAATAAAAACTTTTGAAAAATACGGCGATTCAGTGATCGCCCTAGAGAGGGTTCCTAAAAAAGATGTTTCCAAATTCGGGGTGGTAGATTCAGTCAAAGTGAACGATAAAACTTACGAAATTAAAGATATTGTTGAAAAACCGCCGGTAGAGAAGGCTCCTTCTGACTTAACAATTGTTGGAAAATATGTTATTACCCCCGATGTTTTTGAGGAATTGGAAAAGATAAAACCGGGGAGAGACGGAGAAGTGAGACTGGCTGACGCTCTAAAAAATGTTTTAACCCGCAAGCCGGTTTATGGTTATGAATTTGACGGCACTCGGCATGATTGCGGAAGCAAATTGGGATTTTTAAAAGCGACCGTCCACTACGCTTTAAAACGAAAAGAATTCAATGGGGATTTTAAAGATTATTTAAAAGGACTGAATTTAGAGTAACATAAACAATGTCTTCAAAAGAAAATATTTTCAAAGTTGTTTTTAGGAGAATAGCTATTTTTGTCAGGCTTTTAACGAGTGGCTTTAAAGTTGCTCTGAAAAAACCTTATTTTCAAAATAGTATAATTAAAAGTGTCTCGATTTTAAGCATTTTGATTAATTTCGCGCTTTGGTTTTATTTGTTTGCCAATAAAACCGGCGATTCGCATCCCGTTATTTTGCATTATAATTTGCTTTTCGGCGTTGATTATCTGGGCGCGTACCACAAAATATTTTTTATTCCTTTTGTCGGTTTGGCCCTATTTTTAATTAATAGCGTGGTAAGTTATTGGCTTTATTTTCGGGAAAGAATAGCGGTTTATTTTTTAATGATCGCTGTTTTGGAAATTCAGATTTTTCTTTTCATCGCGGGAGTAGCGATAGTAAGGATTAATATGTGATAAAATTATTTTAGATTACTAGATGGTGTTCTGAAATAATTAAAATTTTTAAGCACCAAATCCAAAATTCAAAATTCCAAATAAGCATCAATAACCAAAATTCAAAATTCAAAACAAATTATAGTGTCTTGTGAAATTAATAATATTTTGAATTTTGAATTTGTAATTTATTTGTAATTTTGAATTTGTTATTTGTTTAGAGTTTAGAATTTAGAGTTTAGAATTTTCAATTATTTGTTTCTGATATTATGTCTCAAAACGACACTTTTTATTTTCCTTCTTCCAAACCAGAAAACAAAAAAGATTATTATCTTCAAAGATTTTTTGAAATTACTCCGGCAGTCATTAGCCTGAATATTTTATTTGGCTGCCTTTATTTTTCTTATTCTCAACCCGTGGCAGTGGCTGTTTTTATTATCCTTTTTGATCTGTATTGGCTGGTGAAAGTGGGATATATTTCCGCTTTCGTTATTTCCGCTTATCGCAGGATGAAAATTTGGAATATGGAAGATTGGTCGGGGAAATGCCAAAAATTGGAATCTAATATTCCCCCAGAATTAAAAGACAGCCGAGGAATTTATCATGTTGTTATCTTGCCGACTTATAAAGAAGACATCGAGGTTTTAAGAGCAAGCGTTAATTCAATTGTCGCTTCTGATTATCCTAAAGACAAAACAATTTTAGTTCTCGCTTTTGAAGAAAGGGCGGGGGATGAAGCGTTAGAAAAAGCCGAAATTTTAGAGGAGCAGTTCGGCGACAAATTTTTTGCTTATTTAACCACTGTTCATCCCGACGGACTTGCCGGCGAAGCAAAAGTCAAGGGAGCTAATTTAACCTGGGCGTCAAAAGAAGTTAAGATCTTTCTGGACGAAAAAAACATTAAATATGAAAATGTTTTAGTTTCCGCTTTTGACTGCGACACTTGCGTTCATTCAAAATATTTTTCCTGCCTGACCTATAAATTTTTAACCGCTGAAAACCGCTACCAGTTAAGTTTTCAGCCGATCCCTCTTTATAATAATAACATCTGGGAAACCAGTTCTTTTGTGCGGATTTTGATGGCCAACTCCTCTTTTTGGCAGATGATCCAAAGCGTCAAAACCAATAAAATGGTAACTTTTTCCAGCCACTCAATAAATTTTAAAACTTTAACTAAAATTAACTACTGGCCGACTGATGTGATTTCTGATGACTCTATTGTTTTTTGGAAATGCTTTTCTTATTATAATGGGCATTATAAAACGGAGCCTATTTATCTTCCGGTTTCAATGGACGCTATTTCTTCAGGAAGCGTTTTTAAAAATTTTACCAGCCAGTATAAACAGCTGCGCCGCTGGGCGTGGGGAATAGAAAATGTCCCGCTTGTTTTTAGAATGTTTCTAAAAAATAAAAAAATCCCTCTTTTAAAAAAGCTGGATCGCGGCTGGGAAGAAATCTCGGGAAGAATTTCGTGGGGCATTACTCCGATAATAATTACTTTTCTTGGCTGGCTGCCGATCGTTCTCGGTGGAGAGAAGTTTCATCAAACCACTCTCGCTCTTAATCTGCCGTTTATCTTAGGATGTCTGATGACCATGGCAATGGGCGGATTACTGGTCTCAATGTTTATTTTCTTGCTTCTTCTTCCACCGCTTCCGAAAGGAATAAGTAAGTTAAAATATTTCATAATGGCCGTCCAATGGATCCTAGCGCCGATGATCGCTATCCCGCTGGGAGCAGCGCCGATGCTTGACGCTCAAATAAGATTAGCGTTGGGGAAATATTTGGAATTTTGGATAACGGAGAAGAGTCGAAAATAAATTGTTGTATTGTTGTATTGTTAAATTGTTTGAATTATCAAAAAATGCTGGTTCCATAGTCCCTTTAGGGCTGTGGAATCTGTTTGCAATTGTTCTACATTATGGCTCCACAGGGCTATCGCCGCTATGGAGCCAGCGAGAAAAATTTTTAAAATAAAAAATTGGTTCAAAGTCTAAGACATTGAACCAACAGAAAGTGGAAGAGAATACAGCACTAAATTTATTTTGCCTCCGTCTTCTCTGTATATTACCTTAGATCCATCCATTTGAGTAACAACTCCTTTCTCTACAAGTTTTCCAACTGCTGATGCTACGACAGAGTCGTCCAGCACGCCAATTTTCTCACATAATAGAGGAATTGACAATAGTCCTCCTTGATTTTCTTTAAGAGCTTTTATTATTTTGCTCTCAAGATCATCTTTATTTTCATCCGTCACTTTTAAAGCCTCCTTTATTTCCAACCTTACCAAATCACACAACAATGTCAAGTATAATTTTATATTTCAAACCATTTCTAATAGCTCTAATTTTAAGTCTTGTTTTTACGAAGGCGATTATTTTGTTTAGCAGAAGACATAAATTATACGACAAAATAAAAGAAAATAAAATCCACAAAAAAAATATCGCGCGATTTGGGGGAGCGGGGATAATAATTTCTTTTTTGCTGGCGATATTTTTAAGCGGGGATTTAGTCTTTGACGATTTGAAATGGGGGATAGTCGTTTCTTCTTTGGTAATATTATTTTTTGGCGTTTACGATGATTTAAAAAATTTATCTTGGAAAAAACAGCTTGCTGGACAAATAGCCGTTGTTTTGATAATGATCTACGCCGGTTTAAGTGTTGATTACATCGCCAATCCATTCGGCGGACCAGAATTTAGATTAGATCAAATTCAGTTCCAAGTTTTAAGTTTTGAGTTCCAAGTTCTCGGTTCACTGTTTATTTTATTCTGGATCGTCGGTTTTATGAACGCGATAAATTGGCTTGACGGACTTGACGGGCTGGCGGGAGGAGTTGGATTTATCGGGGTAATAACATTATTTTTTTTAAGTATTTCCAGCTTAGTAAATCAGCCGCCGCTTGGAATAATTTCCATAGCAATAGTCGGAGCGGTTTTGGGATTTTTGTTTTATAATTTTCATCCGGCGAAAATTTTTATGGGGACAAGCGGATCAATGTTTTTAGGATTTATGCTGGCGGTGATCGCCATCTTCTCCGGCGGCAAAATGGCAACCGCTTTGCTGGTGATGGGATTTCCTATTTTAGACGCCGGATGGGTGATAGCTCAAAGAATAAAATCCGGTGAATCTGTTTTTAGGGGCGATAATAGGCATTTGCATTATAGGCTTCTGGAAAAAGGATGGTCGCAAAGAAAAGTGGTTTTGTTTATTTACGCTAGTTGTCTTATTTTTGGCTTATTTGCTTTAGCGTTTCAAACCACAGAAAAATTGCTGGCGTTTTTAATTTTGGGATTGTTAATGATTTTGGTTATAAGGAAAATAAGATCTGGAAATTAATACCTTTCATTTCTAGACAATATTAGAAATGAAAGGTATTATAAAAATAATATTGTAGAAATAAAATTATGTTGCTTAAACGAAAACCGAAAAATAAATTTATGCTATTCACCTCAGGATTATTTGTTGTTGTCGGATTAGTGGTAATAGTTTTTCTTGGAGTGGCAATGGGCAAAGAAACTTATCGTAAATATCAAATTCAAAAAGAAATAGACTCGCTTAAACAGGAAGCCGAAGAAGTGGAAAATAAAAATCAGGAATTAAATCAACTGATTGAATATTTCCAAACTGATGTTTACAAAAAATTGGCATTAAGAAAAAAATTAGGGTTTCAGGAAGAAGGAGAGAAGGTGGTAATCATTAAACCCTTTCCGGAAAATTATATCAATGAAATTAGTAATGGAGAATCTGGGAATAATGGAGAGTTTAGTAATATTAAAAAGTGGTTAGAGTATTTTTTTAGGAAATAATAGAGGAATGTTAATTTTTAATTCTAAGCTTCTAAAGCTGTTTTGTATTTTGAATTTTGGTTATTGTAATTTATTTGTGATTTGTAATTTTGGATTTGGTGCTTTAAAAATTAAGAATTAAAAATTAGAAATTAAAAAAACCGCGGGTATAGTATATCGGTATTACATAACCTTCCCAAGGTTAAAAGATGGGTCCGACTCCCATTATCCGCTCATTTTCATTTTAACATTTTAACATAGTAACATTTAAACATAATTTTATTACAGAAGATGAACTTTAAATTTATAAAAAAAAATAGCAGTTTTTAGAAGGGGATTGGAATTGTTTTTTGGCGCGGTTTTATTCTTTACGATTTTAGCGGTTCCTGCCATTGCTAGCGCTGATCAGTTGGGAGATCAGCAAACATTTTTTGTTGATTCCGGCTATGATCATATGGAACGATCTTTCGTGGCGGCAACATTGAAAAATCTAGGCTCTCACGGATATTTTTACGTGGAGGATGATTATTTTGAAAACCTTTCTGAAATAAAACAAAGTAATTTTTTAAATTATTTATCGGATCTTGTCAATGATTTTGATAATATTATTTACGCTAAAAATAGAAGTGTTTTTGGAACAGAATGGTCGCCGGGGATAGACAACGATGACAAAATTACTATTTTATTGACTGAGCTGACCGATCACGCCGGCGGGTATTTTAATCCCAACAATGAATATCTCAAAGAAAAAATAAGCGACGGGGAAAGCAATGAACGGGAAATGATTTATCTTAACGCCGAATTTCTTGATGATTCAAGAATGAGCGGTTTTTTGGCTCACGAATTCCAGCATCTTATCACTTGGTATCACAAAACAAAACTTTATGGGATGGCGGAGGATATTTGGCTTAACGAGGGCCGCTCGGAATATGCTCCGACGGCAAACGGTTTCGACAATGTTTACAATGGCAGCAATTTAAAAGCAAGAGTAAATAAATTTAAAACCAGTCCTAATGATTCTTTAACTGAATGGGCGAATGAAATCGAAGACTATCCGCCGGCTAATCTTTTTATCCAATATTTAATTGACCGCTTCGGAGAAAGGATTTTAAAAGGGATGGTCGAAAATAACAAGATTGGAATTGAAAGTGTTAACAAAGCATTATTGAATATCGGCAGCGCTGAAAATTTTCACGACATTTTTACCGACTGGACGGTAGCGAATTATCTTAATGACATTTCGCTTGGCGTGGAAAAAAAATACGGTTATTCTAATTCCAATCTTTCGTATTGGAATTTTCACCTTGAGCCGACCGCGACAACTTTTATTGATAATAATACTGTTTTTAATTCTACTGTCTCAATTAAAGATTGGAGCAGCCGCCGATACGAAATAAAACCGGCGGATTTAATTAACGACAAAAAAGATACCTTGGAATTTAATTTTAACGGAGGAGACTCAAAAAGTTTTGCTTTGCCGTATGTCGTTTCTTATCGCAACGGCGATAAAAAAGTTGATTATTTAAATTTGGATAAAAATCAAGATGGCAAACTTTTAATCAACGATTTTGGCGACGCGGTATCCAAACTGACAATTATACCCAGTAGCCAGGTGAAAACTTCCGGATTCGGCAGTTCAGAACCGTTGAGCGCTTTTTCCTATTCGGCGAGATTTATTGAGCCTTTAGCGACAACAAATCAAAAATATCCCGACGGCTCAATTTTACGGGCGGAAGGAGACAAGAAAGTTTATCTCATTGAAAATAATGAAAGGCGATGGATTACCAGCGCAGAGATTTTTTCCAGCCGCTATAATTGGCAGGATATCCAAATAGTTTTTAGCGGCGATTTGGCGGATTTTGAATTGGGAGAAGAAATCAATAAACTGGCTGACGATTCCCTCGTAAAAGGAATTTCAGAAAAAGTTTACTTGGTCAAAAACGGTCAAAAAAGGTGGGTTGTCAACGCTTTCACTTTTAACCGCCGCGGCTATCAATGGGAAAATATCCGTCAAATTTCAGAAAGCGAACTGAGTAGTTATTCCGAAGGAGAAAATATTTTAGACATTCCTCTTTATCCCGACGGAATTTTAATTAAAGGTTCAAGCTATAAAGTCTATTTAATTTCGGGAGGCAATAAAAAATGGATTGCCTCGGCGGAAGTTTTCAGCGCACGAGGATATCAATGGAATAAAATTATCACTGTTTCAGATGAAAATTTAAATTGGTACGCGGAAGGAGAGAGGATTGAATAAAACTTGACTTAATAAAACTTATGAATTAAATTAGTGATATGAAAGTAAAAATTCTATTTCCGGATAAACTGGGAATTTATAGGAGTGAGAGATTTTTTTTGCTAAATGATTTAATTTTTATAGCAAGAGGAAGGCTTTCTAGAGCGATCAAAAAAATGGTTGCTAAATGAAAAGAAAATAATTACCAGGGCTAATCACCCTTTTTTATTTGGGAAAAATAGGCTATAATAGGTATGGTTTTGTTTATGTTTATTGATAAATAGAACTTCCTCGCTTTTTGTCATTCCGACCGAAGTGACCCTGAGGCGATAGCCGAAGAGGAAACGGAGTGGAGGAATCTGTAAATACGAAATACTTATTTCTAATAAAGACATTATAAAACACGCACTTTATCCACTAACAGATCCTTCGGCTCCTATCGTCGCTCAGGATGACAAACGACTATTTAAAATATTATATTATGTTTAAAAAAAGAAGAACACGGAGAAATATTTTTTTGAAAAGAAAAAATTTAAGAAGAAGGGGAGAATACTCGCGGGATAAAATCGTTAGAATTTTATCTGTGATCTTAGCGGTATTTTTATTTTATTTTATTTTATTTTCGCCATTCTTGAAAATAAAAAAAATAAATGTTTCGGGAAACGATCTAACACTTTCGGAAAAGATAAAAAGCGAAATAGAAGCAACTTTAAAAGAAACCGTCTGGCTTTTTATTCCCGGCGATAATATTATTTTTGCTTCCGTTAAAAAAAGTGAAGAAAAAATTAAAGAAAAATTTCCAGAAGTAGAAGAAATTAAAGTGAAAAAAAGTTGGCTTGATTTAAAAAATTTAGGAGAGTTTAAATTGGAGGTAGAAATTTTAGAGAAAGAGAAAAAAATAATCTGGTGCCAGGAATGCCCTTTTGAAGAAAATAAAAGCTGTTTTTATCTTGACGAAAAAGGCGTAGCGTTTCTCGCGGCGGGTGAGGAATTGAATAAAAAAGAAGAAAAAATTATTATTTTTGAAGAGCCTTATTATAATAAAATTTTGTCGGTTGATAGTGATGATAAAGATAGCGAAGAACTCTGCGATAGCGAGGAATTATTTATAGAAAATAATGAAAACGAAAATTTAAAAAAGCGTCAAATTGACTGCGAAGAATGTAAAGAAAATAATTGCTTTAAAGAAAAAGATAAAGATAATGGCGAAGAAAATATAACTTGCTATTTATTGCCTGAGGTTTGCTCAAGCCCGATTTTTATTGGCGAACAAGCGGCCGATGAACAGTTTATTAATTTTGTTTTGGATCTGGATAAAAAATTAAAGCAAAACACTCGTCTTAAGATAGAAAAATATCAGACGAAAGGAGTAAAAACACGGGAGATAATCGCTTATACCGAAGACGGATTAAAAATTTATTTTAATGCTCTTGAAAGCGCGGAAAAGCAAATAGGATATTTAAGAGATTTTTTGATCAAAGGAATTGATAAGGATGAATTAAGTAATCTGGAATATATTTATCTGGAAGCGGGAAATAAGATTTTTTATAAGTAGAGGCTTATAATCTTTACCGACTGTCATTTCGAAACGGAGCGATAATACTGATCTTCATCAGCATAAACTCCGTGAGAAATCGCTTCAATGATAATGACTGTAATAAATAATATTTATTACGAAGAATAATATTGGAGGAATTCCTCACCCTGTCGGGATTCGGAATGACAAAAATGCGATGCTTGACAAAATATAGCTTTCTGATAGTATACAAATGCTGGCTGATGTTTCATCTGCTTGATGATAACGGGGCCAGCGTAATGATTGGAGGAAAAAATCAAAATGCGCTCGGGTAGTGTAGAACTTCTTAGGAAGGATCACGGCACCCTTTCAAGGTGTCAATCTGGGTCTGATTCCCAGTCCGAGCACAAACATATCACAAACAGGTTAGTTCTAACAACGCCTGTTTTTTTCTTTTCTTTGACTTTTTTTGATTTTTTGCTAAGATGTAAATATAAGTTTATTTTAATAAGTTTATTTTAGGATTCACAAGTTTTATTTTAAAATCTACAGAATTATAAGTTTGGTTTGTCTAAAGTCCTAGAATAGACTATTTAAAGAAAAATTTATAGTAATATATAAAAGATCCTGAAACAAGTTCAGGATGACAATTAATTTTTATTTAAACAAAATGCAGAGATACAGAACGCATACTTGCGGGGAGTTAACTAAAAAAGACAAAGACAAAGACAAAAAAGTAATTTTATCCGGATGGGTAAATAGCCGTCGTGATCACGGCGGACTTATTTTTGTTGATTTACGAGACAGAGAAGGTTTAACGCAAATTACATTTGATCCGAAAGTTTCGGAGGAATCTTGGAAGGCGGCGGAAAATTTAAGAAACGAGTATGTTGTCAGGGTTGAGGGCAAGGTTATTCTCAGACCGGATAATATGATAAATAAAAAATTAAAAACCGGCGAGATTGAAATTGAAGCTGAAAAGATTGAAATATTATCCAAGTCAAAAACTCCTCCGTTTGAAGTTGAAGAGATAGAAGGAGTTGACAAGGCAAAAAATGTCAGCGAGGAATTAAGATTGAAATACAGATATTTGGACATCAGGCGAAAAAAGATGAGAGATAATTTGAAGTTTCGCCATCGGGTTATAAAATTAATGAGGGATTATTTTGACAAAAAAGGATTTTGGGAAATTGAAACGCCCTGTCTGACAAAAAGCACGCCGGAAGGGGCGAGGGATTTTATAGTTCCGTCGCGGCTTCATCCGGGAGAATTTTATTCTCTTCCGCAAGCGCCTCAGCAATACAAACAGCTTTTAATGGTGGGCGGAACGGAGAAATATTTTCAGATCGCCAGATGTTTCCGCGATGAAGATCAGCGTGGAGCAAGACAGCTTGAATTCACGCAACTGGATTTGGAAATGTCATTTGTCAATCAGGAAAATATTATGAAATTAGTGGAAGAAATATATATAGAAATCGCCGAGAAATTAACGGATAAAAAAATAATGTTCAAACCGTTTCCAAGACTGGATTACGATGAGGTAATGAAAAAATATGGCAGTGATAAACCAGATCTGAGATATGGACTAGAAATAGAAGATCTTAGCGAATTAGTCAAGGGATGCGGTTTTGGAGTTTTCGCGGACGCGATTGAAAAGGGCGGAGTCGCGCGGGCAATTTGCGCTAAAGGAGCGGCTAAATTTTCGCGGACTGAAATAGATAAATTAACAGAATATGCGAAAGAATTTGGCGCAAAAGGATTGGCGTATATAGTCATAAAGTCTGAAAGTCAAAAGTCCATAAAGTCAAAAGTATTTGAATTGCAGTCTCCGATAGTTAAATTTTTGGGAGATGAACTTGCTCAGAAAATTGTAGAGAAAATGGACGGTGAGCCGGGCGATATAATATTTTTCGGCGCGGACAGCGAGAAAATCGTCAGGGATGTTTTGGGAAATGTAAGAATTAAATTAGCTGAAAAACTTGGCTTAGCCGATAAAAATAAATTGGCATTCGCGTTTGTCGTGAACTTTCCTTTATTTGAAGAGGGGATAGAAAATGGGCATTACGCGCCGGAACATAATATGTTTACGATGCCAAATAAAAACGATCTGGATCTTCTTGATAGTGATCCGAGCAAGGTAAGATCTTATCAGCACGATCTGGTTTTAAACGGATATGAAATTGGTGGTGGAGGAATTAGAATCCACAAAAGAGATATTCAGGAAAAAGTGTTTGATCTTATCGGATTTGACGAAGAAAAGAAAAAAAGTTTTGAACATATGTTAAAAGCTTTTGAATATGGCGCGCCGCCCCACGGCGGAATGGCAATGGGTCTTGATAGATTTATTATGATCTTACGCGATGAACCGGACATTCGCGAAGTGATCGCTTTTCCAAAATCCGGCGACGGAAAAGATCTGACAATGGGCGCGCCGAGTGAAGTTGAAAAAGAACAACTAGACGAACTTAAAATCAAAGTGGTTAAAAATAGTTGACATAATCAAAATAACGCGCTAGAGTGCTTTGTTATGATAAGTAGGCTCTGGTAATTTTTACCAATTATTCCCCTCTTGAGAGGGGGTTGAGGGTGTGTTAAAAAGCTTGCTAACCCACCCCTAGCCCCTCCCAAGAGGGGAATTATTACAAACAAGGAGGTAAAGAAATGGCGAGAAGAGTTGTTTTTGGAGAATGTCCTGTTTTAGGAGGACAGAGTGTAACGGATGAATTTTGTCAAACTTGCCAAGGTGGAAATCCTTGCGCGAGCATTAAAAATGGACAGCCTTGCAAGGTTGTTGAGATAAAATATTACCCTGATTAGGGTTGAGGATGTTGTCACCAAGACACATCCTCTTTTTATTTTAATTTCCTTTCTGATTATTTTAAAAATGTGGTATACTTTTAGTTAGAGCAAGAGCTTTAGCTTGAAAGTGAAATTGGAGAATTGTATTTTTCACTTTCGGGCTAAAGCCCTTACTCCAATTTCCTAATTTTTATCATGAAAAAAAATAAACCGACGAACATTTTAATAATCCTTGACGGGTGGGGAGTGGCGCCGAAGTCAAAAGGCAACGCCATTGAACTGGCAAAAAAACCGTTCTTTGACGGCTTGAAAAAAAGGTTTCCCTACACCACTTTAAACGCCACCGGGCTGGCGGTCGGGCTTTCGGAAAACGAACGGAGCGGCTCGGAAGCGGGACATCTTAACATCGGCGCCGGACGAATTATCCAACAGGATTCCCAAATTATTAACGAGAGTATTGAGTCGGGGGACTTTCTTAAAAATCCTCGCTTGAGAAGAACCATCAATTACGCCAAAATACATCATTCCAGTCTTCATTTAATGGGATTGCTTTCTAATTCAGACAGCCCTCACAGTGATCCCAAACATTTGAGCGTTCTTTTAAAAATGGCAAAAAAAAGCGGCGTGAAAAATGTTTTTCTCCATCTTTTTACTGACGGACGAGACGCTTTTGCCCGCCAATCTTTAGAGTTTCTGGAAAAGCTTAACGGAGAAATTGAAAAAATCGGCATTGGCAAAATTGCCAGTATCGGCGGGCGTTATTACGCTATGGATAGAGTTAAGCATTGGGATAGGCTGGAAAAATCCTACGAAGCGATTGTTTTTGGAAAAGGGAAAAAAGCGCGCTCAGCTCGGAAGGCGATTCAGAAAGCTCATCGGGATGGTTTGTCGGACGAGGTTATTTTGCCCACGGTAATAGTTAATGAAAACAATAAGCCGATTGGAAAAATAAAAGATTATGACGCTTTAATATTTTTTAATTTACGAGGAGATCGCGCGAGACAGTTAACTAAATTATTTACACTGGATAAAATCATTGGCTATGAAAACGGAAAGAAAAGACTGAAGAAAATTTTTATGGCCACTCTAACGGACTTTGGTCCCGATCTGCCGGTTCAGGTCGCTTATCCTTCCAGAGAAATAGAAAACACTCTTCCGTATGTGATGCGCGATTTTAAACAACTGTATATTTCAGAAGCAGAAAAATATCCCCACATTACTTATTTTTTAAACGGCGGACATAAAGATCCGACAGGCGGAGAGGATCGAATAAGAATTCCCTCGCCCAATGTTTTTTCTTATGACCAAAAACCGGAAATGTCAGCTGCTGAAATAACCAAAATAATCACTGAAAATATAAAGCATCAAGTCTATGATTTTATTGCCGTCAACTACGCTAATACTGATATGGTAGGGCATACCGGCAATCTT
Organism: Candidatus Moraniibacteriota bacterium; assembly: GCA_030629775.1. GTDB lineage: Bacteria > Patescibacteriota > Minisyncoccia > JAHIHE01 > DAOVOJ01 > DAOVOJ01. The sequence continues at coordinate 4,624 of DAOVOJ010000008.1, read as the reverse complement.
AAAGCGACAATTTCATCCGTTGAATTTATTGACAGTTGCTTAAAGCAGGTAATAACGGAGATATTAAATAACGGCGGCTTGGCGATCGTTACCGCCGACCACGGCAATGCCGATGAGATGATCGATCTTAAAACGGGACAAGCTTCTACGATGCATAGCAAGAATCCAGTACCGTTTATTGTCATTAGAGATGATCTCAACAAAAATAATTGTTCACTCAGAAATGATGGGATTTTAGGTGATGTCGCGCCGACTCTACTGGATATGCTTAATATTTCTAAACCGAAAGATATGACCGAGAGAAGTTTGATAGAAAAATAAATTGTGGTATAATTTATTGTAATTGATGGTAATTCGTTGTAATTGATTGTAATTTTTCTTGTTGCCGATTATTCCCCTTTTGGGAGGGGCTGGGGATGGATTTTATAAATTCTCAATTTTCAATAACCAATTTTCAATGAATGATTAATTTTCAATTTCCAAACTTTTAAATTATTATAGATTTAATCATTTGAAATTGATTGCCAGCCCGAGGCTGGTCCGCCTTGGGCGGAAAAATTAGAAATTGAAAATTATAATCTAATGCACTCCCAACCCCTCTCGAGAGGGGAGTTATTAGAAAATTGGCAGTCCACACTATAAATTATAATTTTACTTCTTTTAAAAACAAAAATTATGAACAGAAAAATAAAATCTGCTTCAGGCAGAAAAAAAGCGAGACTTAAAAAACAGAACCAAGACTATCTCACTGTGGACAGAATCTGTCTTTGGCTGTGTCTATTAGTAGCGGCAGTATGTATTTTTGCCGTGATGCTGGTTTCTTTGCGCCAGGTTTATAAAAATGCCGATTGGAATCAATTTATTAAATCTCAGCAAAATAGTAGTTTTCAAATTACCGATTCCGAACTGCCAAAATTTAATTCCTGCCAGACACTGGCAAACAAATTAAAAGAAAGTTATAAAATTCAAGAAAAATCCGGATTGGGGTGGGGAATGAGAAAAGATTCCATTGGTATTCCCGAAGCTGCTAATCTGTCCACTGACGGAATAGGAGCCGGCGGCTTGGCTGATTATTCCACAACCAATATTCAAGTGGCAGGAGTGGACGAAGCGGACATTGTTAAAACCGACGGGAAATATATTTATACCGTTTCTCAAAATAATATCACCGTTTCCCAAGCTTATCCGTCGGAAGAAGCGAAACTATTATCGCAAATAAAAATCAATGGCAATCTAAGAGAAATTTTTATTGAAGGAGATAATCTGTTGGCTTTTGGGTCAAGAAATATAATGTTGCCGCTTGAAAATACAAAAAAATCTTCCAGCGAAAAAATAATTTCTGATTTTTATCCCAATCGTTCTTATCGCTATTTAACTTTCGTGGAAATTTACAATTTATCCGATTACCAAAATCCGACACTGAAAAGAAGGTTAGAATTTGAAGGAAATTATTATTCCTCTCGTAAAATTGGCAATTATGTTTACTTCGCGCTTAACAGCTATCCCGACTATCAAATTTTAAGAGGTCTGGAAAACGAAACATTGCCTTCCATACTTAGCGAAAAGGCCGAAAAAACTTTGCCCGTTTACAGAGATTCAGCCAACACTTCCTCAGAATTTAGTTCTCTCTGCGGCTGTTCGGACATTTCTTATATTGATCCGGTTGCCAGTAGCCAGTATCTTACCATAGTTGGATTGTCGATCAATGATTATACTAAGGAAGTTACCAAAGAAGTTATTTTAGGCAGCGGAGAAAACATTTACGCCTCTTTGGAAAATCTTTATATTGCCAAAACTGATTATTCCTATCGGCGAGGTTTTGACTGGTTTGGGTTGATGTCTGAATCTAAAAATGACAGTTCGGAAAAAACAACTATTTATAAATTCTCTCTAGACAAAGATAAAATAAATTATTTGGGCGAGGGAGAGGTCAAAGGACGAATTTTGAATCAGTTTTCAATGGATGAATATGATAATCACTTTAGAATCGCCACTACGATCGGTCAGGTAAATCGTCTGGAAGGAAGAACTTCCAATAACATTTATGTTCTGGATAAAAATTTAAAGCTAGTCGGTTCCTTGGAAGACATTGCGCCGGGTGAAAGTATTTATTCGGCGAGATTTATGGGTAAAAAAGGATATTTGGTGACTTTCAAAAAGATTGACCCGTTTTTTACCATGGATTTAGCCGACCCCAAAAATCCAAAAATTGTCGGCAAATTAAAAATTCCCGGCTATTCTGATTATCTTCATCCTTACGATGAAAATCATATTATCGGCATTGGCAAAAATACTATTGAAGCCGAGGAGATTTGGGGAGGAGATTTTGAATGGCACCAGGGAATTAAAATGGCGCTTTTTGATGTCTCGGACTTTGAAAATCCGAAAGAAATGCATAAAGTCGTCATTGGCGACAGGGGATCCGATTCACCGGTTTTAAGAGATCATAAAGCGTTTTTGTTTGATAAAAATAAAAACTTATTGGCCATTCCAATTCTTCTGGCGGAAATTCCCGAGGACCAAAAAAGCGATCCCGAACGAGCCAGAAATCTCTATGGCGATTATACTTTTCAAGGTTCTTATGTTTATGATTTAAGTCCGGAAGAAGGGTTTGTCTTAAAAGGAAAAATAACTCATTATGAAAATGATGAAATATTTAAAAAGAGCGGCTATTATTTTGGCGACAGCGGACAAAGCGTTAAGCGTAATCTTTATATCGGCGATAATCTTTATTCCATTTCCGATGGCAGAATATTGATCAATTCTTTGGACGATTTAGGTGAAAAGGGAGAAATAAAATTGATACCTGAATTGTAAAAAAATAGCAAGCCGTAGGGGCGGGTCGCGACCCGCCCCTACGGTTACCGTAATTAGATTATGAAAAAAAAGATTTCTCAACAATTATTTAACCTCCTTTTTTTCCTAACAGTTACTGGGCTGTTAGTTTTTTTGAATGGGCGAGGCTGTCTGGAAACACCAAAAAATTTAACAATGTCCGCTTTACGGCCTTTTCAAAAAAGTGCTCAGGATTTTTCCGGATGGATAAATTATCGTCTTGATACTATTAATTCAATAGGCTCTCTTAAAGAAGAAACTGTTCATCTTAAAGAGGAGAATCAAAAACTGCTGGCGGAAAATGTAAAATTAAAAGAAGTTCAGAGAGAAAATGATTTTCTAAGAAAGCAAATGAACATTCCTTTGTCAAAAAAGTTAAATTTAAGACTAGCCGGCGTCATTAGTCGAGATCCGGAAAATTTTGGAAATTATATTATTATTAATGCCGGGAAAAAACAGGGGGTGGAAGAAAAGCAAGCCGTTATTGTTGCCGGTGGAATATTGATCGGACAAATAACCGAAGTCTTTGACAATTCTTCAAAAGCAATGCTTCTTACCGACTCACAGAGTTCTGTTAGCGTTATTACTCAGCAAACAAGAATTGTCGGGATAGCTAAAGGTAAATATGGTGTCGGTGTTTTAATGGAAATGGTTTCTCAAAATGAAAAAATTGAGAGTGGCGAAATCGTTATTACTTCCGGCATTGGCGGAAAAATACCGCCGGGCTTGGTAGTAGGAAAAGTAAAAAATGTTGAAGAATCTGACAGTGAGATATTTAAAAAAATTGTCTTGGAACAGCTGGCAGATTTTAGGAAAATAGAAAAAGTTTTTGTAATATTGGATTATTGAGATTATTCCGAGCGGGATTTTCGTAATGACAATTTTATAATTTATTTGAATTACAAACCGTCATTGTGAGGAGCCTGAGCGAACGAAGTTCGCGAAAAAGCGACGCGGCAATCCCGTGACAGTAACTTAAAGTCCTATAATTTGTGGTACGGGATTGCCGCGCTTTGTTTCACTATTGCTCTACTTCGCTCGCAATGACGGTAAAGTTTTGAGTTTTGTAATTCAAGGTAATTTCCATCAAGTATGATTCCTTATTTTGTTTTTGATAAAATTATTTTAGGCGATCTGACGATCTATGTCTGGGGATTGATGGCGAGCTTGGGAATATTACTTGCTTTGTTAATTTCTTTAAAAGAAGCGGAAAAGAAAAATGTAAACAAGCAAATCGTTTGGGATCTGATTTTGATTTTTTTGCTGGGTGGAATAACGGGATCAAGAGGCGCTTATATTCTTTGGCATTGGAATGAGTTTGAAGAAAGTTTTATAAAAATATTTTTTCTTTGGGAAGGAGGCTTGTCTTCTATCGGCGGCATAATTTTAGCCGCGCTGTTGGCATTATGGTATGTTAAACGCAAAAAACTAAATCTTTGGAAAACAGCCGATCTCCTGACTCCGGGAATAATAAGCGCTGTTTTTTTTGCCAGAATAGGATGTTTTCTTATTTACGATCACATTGGCAGAATTACAAACTTGCCATGGGGAAGATTATATTTTGACGGAACCATCAGGCATCCGGTAATTTTATATCACATTATAAGCTGCGCCATTATTTTTTTTATAGCTTGCTATTTAAAAACGAAACAATTAAAAAACGGGATACTGTTTTTAATATCCGTTTCTTGCTATATAATTTTTAGATTCTCGCTTGATTTCCTGCGCTGCTCCGATCTAATTATCTGCGACAGCCGTTTTTTATACCTAACCCACACGCAATGGATCT
>DAOVOJ010000045.1 GCA_030629775.1 Candidatus Moraniibacteriota bacterium | reverse complement strand
TCTCAAGAACAATTTGATAAAACAAATCAGGAATTAGCTGATTTAGCCAGTCAAATCGGTGGGCTTACCGGTTACTTAGAAAAATGTCGTTCTCAAGGAAAATTTGTTCGTAAAAAATCCGTTAATTCGTTAATCCGTTAATTTTTTAATTCATTAATTTTTCTAATTTATGACAATCAATAGCAGTTTAGTTAAAGAATTGCGGGATCGCACCGGAGTGGGGATGATGGAGTGTAAAAAGGCGCTGGAGGAGAGCGGAGGCGACATTGAAAAGGCGATCAGAGAACTGAGAAAAAGCGGTTCCAAAATTGCCGATAAAAAAGGCGGTCGAGCAACTACGGAAGGAATAATCAGCCACTATATTCATGGCAATAAAAAAGTCGGTGTTTTAGTGGAACTTAATTGCGAAAGCGACTTTGTGGCGAAAAACAGTGAATTTAAAGAACTGGCTCATGATCTGGCGATGCACATTGCCGCCAGTAATCCGCAGTATGTTGATTGCGGCGAAGTGGATAAAGAGACAATTGAAAAACAGCAGGATGATTTTAGGGAGCAGTTTAAAAAAGAAGGAAAGCCTGAGGAAATTCTGGATAAGATCTCAAAAGAAAAAACCAAAAAGCATTTTCAGGACATTTGTTTGATCTCCCAGCCGTTTGTCAAAGATCCTGATAAATCCGTCGGCGATGTTTTAGTGGAAAAGATCTCTAAATTGGGGGAAAATGTTAAAGTGAAGAGATTTGTGAGATATGAGTTGTAAAAATTTTATAATTTCCAAACAGAGAATAAATTACAAATCCAAAATTACAAATCACAAATAAATTACAATGACCAAAATTCAAAATTTTTTGTCATTCCGACGACAGGAGGAATCCCTTCAATGTTGTCATTACCGCTTATATTGTTTAAGGGATTTCTCACTCCACTATTGTTCTGTTTCGAAATGACAAAAAGAGAGTTTCGCAATTTAAAGAAATTAAAAATTTATTTGAATCAAAAAGTGGATTAAACGGATTAAAAAGACAATTATGAATAAAGTGAGTGTTCGAGTATATTCTTGGGAGAATCCCCGAATTTTTGAGTCAGGTGATCTTGATCTTAAAACCGGAGATTTAGTGATCGTTGAGACGGAATGGGGGATTGAGAGCGGGAAAGTGGTAAAATTATACATTGAAAGCAGGGGCGAAGATAAGAAAGAAAATAAAGATAAGAATGGCAGAGAAAAGGAAGAGGAGCGGACCATTCTGCGCCGCGCTAACGCTTCCGATTTAAAGCTTATTGAAAGATACGCGGACAAAGAAGCGGAAGCGCTGGAAATTTGCCGGGCGAAAGCGAAGAAAAACGATCTGCTGATGAAAATAATAAGCGCTCATTTCAGTTTTGACGGAAGCAAAATTATTTTTCCTTTTACGGCTGAGAAAAAAGTTGATTTTCGGGAGCTGATCAAAACGCTTTCTCAAAAATTTCAAAAATCAATTCGTCTTCAGCAAATCGGCTCTCGGGACGAGGCGCGGATGGAAGGCGGTTTCGGGCTTTGCGGCAGAGAGCTTTGCTGCGGGAAATTTAGCGGAGGCTTGAAAAGCGTTACCGCTGAGAGCGCCAGGGTTCAACAGCTCGGGCAAAAAGGGAGCGATCGCCTCTCCGGGCTTTGCGGAAGACTGAGATGCTGCCTGGGTTATGAAGTTGAACAGTATAAGGCGGCGAGCGTCGGTTTTCCCAGAATGAGAGCCGAGGTAACGGTAAAGAATAAGAAAGGGATTATTATTGACCGGCATATTCTTGCCCGAGAAGTAACGGTAGAATTTGCCAATAGAATAAGAAAGAGGATTCCTTTGGAGGAGATTAAATGAGCTTTTTAAAAGCTACTTTTTAAGAAAAGAATTGTCGTAGTGGCATCTGTAAAATTTTTAATTTTGTAATTTTTAATTTTTAAATAAATCCTAATTTTTAATTTTTAAACAATAAAAAATAAGACAAAGCTTTTAATTGTAATAGTAAATTTTAAAAATTAAAAATTAAAAATTATTTCATGGAGTTTACTTTAATTCCCCAATTCATTTTAATTTTTTCCTTAGTTGGTATCTTGTTTATTTTGGGGCGAAATTTTTCCAAATTCAAAGAGATCTCTAAACCCATTTCTGAATCCCCTCTAACCCCCTTTGATAAAGAGGAATATTCTCAGGAAAGAAATGCTATGAAAGAAGTGGCGGCGCGGATCAAGGAAGAGGAAGAGAAATTTAAATATCTCTGCCAAAGGCTTGCCAAGAGAATTAATTGGCGGACCGCTCAGGAAAAATACAAACAATTCAGCAGTTTTGCTCACGCAAAACTGGAGAAAGTTCTTAAAAAAGCGAGAATTAATTTTTTAAAGTTGGACAGAAAAACCGTCACTTTGATTGAGAAAGCAAGAAAGAAAAAAGAAAAACACGCGGCTGATCTTCTTGAAGAAAAAGATCCTTCTTTGTTTGAAAAGAAGATTCCCGAGGTGGAAAAACCGGAAGTTATTTTTAAAGAAAAGCCGGAGCATATAAACGATAAAGTTGAGGAGGTTGAGGAGGTTGAGGATGACGCGCCTCTCGTGGAAATTTCCGAGGTGGAAGATAAAAAAGAAATTAAGGGCGTGAAGAAAAGCAAGGAGAAAGAATATGTTGAGATGATCGGCGAAGATCCTAAAAATGTGGATGCTTATTGGAAGCTGGGAATTATTTATTCCCGTAAAAGAAATTACAGGGACGCGCTTGCTTGTTTTAAACAAATTATTAAAATAAAACCGAACTACGAAAAAGCGAAAAAGAAAATAAAAGATATTTCGGAGAAGATAAGGAAAAAGTAGATAAATAATAACTCCCCTCTTGGGAGGGGGTTGGGGGAGGGTTGTTAAAGTCAAAAGTCTATAAAGTCCGTAAAGTCAAAAGTATTTTGAACTTTAAGTTTTTAATTTAAATACTTTACAGACTTTTGACTTTATGGACTTTCGACTCACATAACCCACCCCTAGCCCCTCCCGAGAGGGGAGTTAGTTAATAATTAGCCGAGGTAGCTCAATGGTAGAGCAATGGTTTTGTAAACCATAGGTTGGGGGTTCGAATCCTCTCCTCGGCTCAAGGTTTTGGAACTTGGAACATGGAACAATTTTAAAAGTATGTTTTATGTAGATGAAATTGTGTTTGATAGGACTAATAAATTTTGATATAATTTAATTGATTGAACTTTTTTATAAAAATTATGGAAAAGGAAAGATTTATAAAAATCTACGCTAATCTTCCGATGAAACTTCGTAGCGATATTGTTTTAGTTTTGGATGGAAAAGAACCCATTACATGGAATGTCGCTTATATTGAAATTAATAATGAAACCGAGCTGGGTAAGAAAATATTCAAAAAGCTGGCTGAATTAAAAATAATTTAGTTATGTCAAATAATAAAAAAACAAAAAAGAAATCATCAACAATTACGGTTGCTGAGGATATTAAAGAGTTAGTGAAGGCAAGATTAAGCACTTTGCCGCGGAATGTTAGCGTCTCAATCGGTTCGGAGGGAGCGTTTAGCAGGGATGAGCTAATTGAGCATGTGGAACGAGAGGACGAGATTGGCGAAAAGATGATACAGGTTGATATGGAGTTTTTGCGATCACTTAAGGAAGGAGAATTTTATGAATAGAATTCTTTTGATTACCAGACCTGACCATGAAACGACAACCAGATATCTGTCGGTGTGGAGCGGTAAAATAATTGAATTGGCTGACAAGAAAAATATTCAAGTGTTGGATTTAAAAAGGAAAAAAGCGAATGTAAAAGAATTGCAAAGCAGAATATCAAAGATGAAGCCCCTGCTTGTTATTTTTAATGGCCATGGAGACGACGATTGCGTAACGGGTTATGAAAATAAAATTTTAGTTAAGGTTGGCGATAATGAACAGCTACTGGAGTCCAAGATAGTTTACGCCGTCTCCTGCAGGTCAGCCGTGGAGCTGGGACCGAAAAGTATAAAAGCGGGCGCGCTGGTATACATAGGATACACTGGCGATTTTATATTCTGTCATGACGCTTGCAAAATTAGCCGTCCTTTGAGCGATAAAATAGTAAAATTGTTTTTAGAGCCGTCAAATCAGATAGCAGTTTCTTTAATTAAAGGAAACACAAGCAGAGAATCCAGCGAGCGTTCTAAGAAATTTTTTCTTCGCAATATTCAAAAGCTGTTAAGCAGCGAAGCCCCTGATGGTTCCGCCCAGTACGCCAAGTTTTTATTTTGGAATATGAAATATCAGATTTGTTTGGGCGATCAGGACGCTAGATTTTAAATGAAGCTGTGGACAACTCTTCCTTGACATAGTTTTTGGGAGGTTTAAAATGAAAGTACTAATGGGTGATGAAAATAGGAAGAGCGGATCATTGGTCCGGTTTCCATATTTTTTGAGTTGAAAATAATAAACAGAAGCGTATGATAAAATGGTATTTTATAAGGTTTTTGTATGATTTAAAATAAATCCCGGCGTCTTTTGCGTCGGGTTTTTTTATTGTTTTGGCAATGTTTTATAATTTATTTAATAATTAAAAAAAACTATGAAGAACGCAATTGGAAAATTGTCTTCGCTCGTGAAGCGAGGCAAGCAAATTAAAAAAGGAGGGATTAAGCTGCCGATAGCGATGTTGCTGTTGGCGATGTTGGTCGTGGGGGGGGGTATTGGTTATAAGGCGTGGGCGGAAACGCAACCGACGGTATCTGTTTCGCCTGGTGCTGTTGATGTTGGGCAGACAACTGATTTGGGATTTACAGTTAATGGTAATGAAGGGGATTCACTGATAAGTATTCAAATTGATTATTCCTCAACTGAATTTTCCGATCCAGCCGATATTGTTTGTCCAACTGATTTTAAAACAAAAGTAATAGATAAAACCAATGATCTGGTAAAGTGTGCCATGGGAATTGGTGTGCCAATAGATAGTGGGACCGTGATATTGAAAGGCGTTAGCTCGCAAAATATTGGTAATCAAGGTTTTTCTATTGAAACTATAGATGTTAATGGCGATGGAAGCAGTCTTTTAGCTTTAGTTACGGTTAAAAATCTTTCTGCTACCGCGGTAGTAGCTTCGACAACTACAAATACAGAGCAGACAAGAGATTATACTTTTACAGTAACAAATAATGGCGGTGATGGTTCTGATACAATTAAAGAAGTTAATATTGATATTCCAACTGGTTTTACTAATATTAGCGTGGTAAATCCAACTGGCTGGACATGTTCCTATGCATCGCCTGCGATAACTTGCGTGGCTGCTTCCGGTTCAGAATTAGCAGATGGATCTTCTTTGCTAATTAGTTCAACGGCTACTGCTCCAGCTACCACAGGAGCAACAACTTGGAATGTGGGAGTAACAGGAAGTTTAGGCGGTGGCATGAATCCAACCACTCAACCAACAATTACCGTTCAAGCTCCTCCAAGCATTGAAGAAATTTCAACGACAATTTCACCAGCTACTGTTTCTCAAGGACAGGCTGGTGTTTCTTTTTCTGTGAATGTTAAAAATACTGGCGAGGTGGATGTTGTTCTTGATACGGGTTCAACAATTAGTTTTACAGATGGAACTATTATTTACTCCGCTACATTATCATCGGCTACAACTATAGCTGGTGGCGCGACAGGAATTTTGATATTTGCAGGGAGTGATATAAATGTGGGCATGATTAATGATGTTTATGATCCAATTTTAACTTTGTCTGGAACGGATGCTAATATTGATGGTTTTAATCAGACAATAGATACGGAAAGCAATCAAATTACTGTGCAAACTCCAGCGAGTTTGAGTGTTGAAGATATAAGTTCAGATGTGCTTGCAATATCAAAACAGAGTGGAGCGGTAAATACTGCTACTGTTTCTATTCCTGTAACAAATAGCGGGGAAGCTACAGCGGTTATTAGTGGTGTTGCTGTTCAAGTTTTTCAAACAACAACTCTAAATGATATTTCTGGTGATTTTACAATAAACAGAACAGATGTAGTAGGAAACAATATTAATGGTAATAAAACTTTAACTTACGCCATAGCCCCTATTTCTTCTGAAACTTATGAGGGATTGGTTAATGTTGATGTTACTATTGATTATAAAGATGAAAATACAGGTGATCCATTGCTTTCGGTTAGCGGTTCTGAAGTAGGAATTTTTGAAGTAGATAATACTTCCCCATCTATTACTAATGCCGCGATTACTCCGGCAAGCCCAATAAATACTAATACTCCGACAGTTGCTTTTAATATCAGCGATGGTGGCGTAGGAATTGATTGGTCAACTGTTAAAATTAACAATGTGTTAATTGATATTTCAGAGTGTACTTCAGCAGACAATGTTTATTCTTGCTCTCACACATTTTCTGCCTTAACTGACGGCACTTATACATTTACTCTTTCAGCAAGTGATAATGTTGGTAATTCAGCGAGTGATAGCAGTTTGGCTGGATATGTGATTGATACCGTTAATCCAAATACTGCGGATGATTATGGAGATAAAGATGGAAATTGGCAAAAAATAGATCAAACTATTACCTTAGTGCTATCTGATCCAGTATCAGCTGATGGAACTCCAAGTTCTGGGATTGCTTGGACAAAATATTGTTTGGTTGACAGTTGTGATCCCGCAAGCGGAACAGATTATGATGTGAGTAATAAACCAACAATTTCAGCCGAAGGAACAACTTATTTCAGATATGCTTCAAAAGATTTAGCTGGAAATGTTCAGGATACGGTTTCAAAGGTTGTGATGATTGATAAGCAAGCGCCTATTACTTCTTCAATAGAAAGTCCAACGACTGGTAGTTATATAAAAGGAACCGTTGCAATAACTGCTACTGCTGTAGATAATACTAATGGTTCAGGAATAGCGAAAGTTGAGTTTTATCAAGGATCAACTTTAATTGGAACAGATTCAAATAATACAGATTCAACTTATTCTGTTGATTGGAATACGATGAGTGTTCTTGATAATGCAGT
>DAOVOJ010000070.1 GCA_030629775.1 Candidatus Moraniibacteriota bacterium | reverse complement strand
TGTCACTGATTATTGAGCATTAATCATTGACAATCTAATTATGTTAAAAATATTTGCTAGAAAACATAAAGGTTTCACATTGATTGAATTATTGGTTGTTATTTCCATTATTGGAATTTTATCGTCAATTGTGCTGGTTTCAATGGGAGGAGCCAGAGCAAAAGCGCGAGACGCGCGAAGGCAGTCGGATATGAGGCAGATGGGAACTGCCTGTGAATTATTTTACAGCGATGTTGCTAATGATAAGTATCCCGCATATTTAAACTATACCGCCGCTAAAGCAGGCGGTATTGGCACCTATATGCCGGCGTCAGGAATGCCAGACGATCCAACTAGCGGGAGGGCTTATAATTGGGTAGATAATACTGCTGCGGGCGCTGACCAAAGATTTTGTGTTTGGGCGAAAAATGATAAAGAGGATGGGACATATTATGCCGCTTCCCATAAAGGAGCAAGAATGGATTTAACTACTTCGCCTAGCGTTACTGGTCTTGATTGTTGGTAAAAATGGTTTCAGCGATTATTTCAGATTAAAAAACAGGGGAATTCCCCTGTTTTTATTTAATTCATAATTTGTGAAAAATCATCATTCTACGATTACGCGCAGGACTTCTTCAATACTTGTCATACCCTGCGCCGCTTTAACAAACCCGTCCTCTATCATTGTTCTCATTCCTTGCTTTCGCGCGTGCTTCTGGATTTCGTTGGAATCAGTTCCTTTTATAATTAGTTCTTTTATCACTTCAGTAACAGGCAAAACCTCATAAATTCCTATTCTGCCTTTATACCCGTCAGCACAGTTTTTAGAAGGTTTTGGTTTGTAAAACGCGGTTTTTCTCAAAGTTTGGTTTTGCTTTATTATTTTTTCCAGTTTTAAAATTCGTAAAATGTCATCAGTATTACAGTGTTTCCCAAGGTTTTTTATGTCTGTGTTGGTTAGATAATATTTCTCTTTTTCATCGCACAAGCGCCGCACTAATCGCTGGGCTAAAATTACATTTAAGGTGGAGGATATCAGAAACGGCTCGGCTCCCATATCTATTAACCTGGTGATGGCTCCGGCGGCGTTAGTGGTATGCAATGTGGACAAAACTAGATGGCCGGTGAGCGCCGCGTTAATGCTCAAGCCGGCTGTTTCTTTGTCTCTTATTTCTCCGACCATAATAATATCAGGATCCTGTCTTACCAACGAGCGAAGCCCGGCGGCAAAAGTTAACCCGATTTTTGGCTTGATTTGTGTCTGGTTGATTCTTGGCATTCTATATTCCACAGGGTCTTCCACTGTGGAAATATTAACTTTTGGAGTGTTTAATATATCTAAAACAGAATACAGAGTAGTTGTTTTGCCGCTTCCAGTAGGCCCCGTGACTAAAATCATTCCTACCGGCTTTCTTAAATTTGTTTGTATCTCTTCCAGGGCATCGCCCCTCAAACCCAGAGATTCTAAATTATTGTGGGATTGGGAATTTTCAGACAAAAGCCGCATTACAATTTTTTCGCCGTTAAACACAGGCAAGATAGACACCCTGATAGAATATTTAAAATCCTGGCTTTCAATCTTAAATCTGCCGTCCTGGGGCAGGCGGTGTTCGTCTAATTTTAATTTAGATAGAACCTTAATTCTCGCTACAATCCCGGACGCGGCTTTTTTGGGCAGAGTCATAGCGTCGCGCAAAATCCCGTCAATCCTATAACGGACAATAATTTCTTTTTCACAGGGTTCAATATGGATGTCCGACGCCTTTTGCAGAATAGCGTGTTTGACAAGAGTATCAACGATTTTTATTACCGGCAGTTCTTCAGCTACTTTTCTTAAATCACCCCGCTCTTTTTCCCCTTCTTTTTTAAGTTTTATAGATGCTGCGGTTTTTGATTCTTTTTTAATAATTTCTCCAAATTCCGCTTTTAAGCTTTTTTGATATTGGCGCAGGATATGCTTAATACTTTCAGTTGTTGTCAATCGGGGCAAAATTTTCAGATTCGTTTTCTTCTTTATAAATTCAATAGTTGACAGATCCTCCGGGTTAAGCATAGCCACTTCAAGAACACCTTGTTTTTTTCTAAAAGCAACAATATTATGCGATCGAGCAATTGGTTCAGGAATAATTTTTAAAATTTCGGGAATTATTGTTTCTTTTTCTAAATTTACAAAAGGAATTCCCAATATATACGCTTCTAATTTTATTAAATTATTTTCAGAAATTAGCCCGTCTGAAACTAAAAAATCGCCAATTTTTTTATTAGCGTCTTTTGCTTTTTTTAAAGCTTTTTTAAATTGTTCTTCGCTCACCAGTCCAGCATCTAATAAAAAAGCTTTTAATTGTTGCGGTTCAACT
>DAOVOJ010000034.1 GCA_030629775.1 Candidatus Moraniibacteriota bacterium | reverse complement strand
TAATCGGTAGAAATTAATATTTCCTAACCTTCCCCCGACTTTCAAAAGACTTGTCTGTTCGCCGGGAAATGCTAAACTTTTTTTCAGTTTCATTCTGAGATTCGGATTTTTTATTAACCTCCTTGCCAGCAAGAATGTTTCGCGATCCGGAACAAATAGTTTCTCTTATTTTTCTGATCTGGCTTCTTTTAAAAGGACTTCGTTTTTCCTTTTTCAACTGCTTTAAATAATTCAACATCGTTATTTTTTTCAAGGTTGTCGGTTTTTTTGATGTCTTCACTGATTCATCGGCAAATTTTCTTAATCCACGCGCGAACTCTTCTCTTTGCTTAGATTTTAACCCCCTAATCTTTCCTCCTATCAAAGCTTTCAGCATCTGCTTTTCGCCCTTTCCACCAGAAACAAAATGTTTTAATTTTTTTCTTTTAAACAACTGGGAAGGATCTTTGTTGAAACTATATTCTTTTTTTTCTTCCACTTTCCGTATCGCCTGAAATATTTTTTCTTTCTTCTTTTTTCTTTCTTCCAATTCTTCTTCAAGTTCTTTGATTGCTTTTAAATTTTCAGCGATATCTTCAGAAGTTTCTTTTTTGTTAAACTTATTTTTATTCTCGTTATTTTCCTCTGACATATTTTTTGGAGTAAGGGCTTTAGCCCGAAAATAAACTTAAACGCTCCCAATTTCCAATCCCCTTCTACACAAACCTTACACCCAATTTTTTAGCAATTTCTCGGCATCGCGAGCGGGTAAAATAATCGCCTTCCTGCTCTCCCAGATATTCTAAATATTCTTCCACTTCTCTTTCATTGACCGATCCGCTGGTAGTATTTTTCAAACCACTTATAAATTCCCTTATTCTAAAATCTGAATAAATTGCTTCTTTTAAAACTTGATATAAAATCCCTCTGCTGGTGAGATGTCGTTCGTAAAGTGGGAATTTAATTTCATCTTCTCCGTTCATATTTTTATTTTAACTGATAAAATACTTCAAACTTTGCTTTAATTATAGCATATTTATCGCCATTAATCAACTGCCTAAAATTAATGATAATAATAACGGTGTTATAAACGACTCAATTAAAGCCGCCAAAAACAGCAACGGCAACAGGATATAAAAAAAGAACTTAAACGCTTTTTTAAGTTCTTTTTTTATGCTCCCCTTTCTTTTAAAAACTCGCTCCAAAACAGATATTCCTAGTTTCATTCCAATTGCCGCGGAAACGATCAGGACCGGAATTTCAATAATTCCATGCGGCAAAATGCCCGCCAAAAGAATTTCCCAAGAAAACTCCCTTAAAACTTCAAAAGCGATAATTCCCAAAACAAGTCCGTTAGCAAAAACAGAAAGACAAGGAATAATTCCAAAAAATATTCCCGAGATAATTGCCAAAAGCAGGGCAAAAACATTTTGTTCAAAGATAATTAAAAATAATTCAAAACTGGTCGCGTCTCCCAGCGGACCCAGTTCCTTTTTTATTTCTTCTAAGATTTGTTCTATTTCTTCCGGAAAATTTTGAGCGATAGAATAGCCAAATAAAACAGCCGCCGCAAAAATCACGGAGGCAAATAGAATATAAGGCCTAAGCTGAAAAAGATATTTTTTTATTTCTTGTTTATTCATAGATTCTTTTTGTCATTCCAGAAAATTTCGGAGCGATAGCGGAGAAATTTATCTGGAATCCATTGTCTCGTTATGCTTTTCTAGAAACAATAAGCGAGTGGTAAAATGGCAATGTTAATTGTAGTAGTAGATCCCAGATATTTTTTCTGGAGTTTATGCTGATGAGAGTCAGTGCTGTCACTCCAGAAAAAATTCTGGGATGACAAAAACACATAACTTCAAAATAATCTAAAACCCCAAATACTCAATCTCCTCCACTAACTGAATATCAAATTTATTTCTAATTTTCTGCTTTATTAAACTTATTAAAATTATCACATCCTCCGCCTTGGCGTTTCCTATGTTCACTATAAAATTACAGTGCTTTTCCGAAATCATCGCCCCGCCAATCTTTTTACCTTTTAATCCTTCAACCTGCTCAATCAGCCAGCCCGCAGGAATGATATTATTTTTAGCAATATTTTTTAGCTCTGGATATTTTTTTATTATATCTTTTAAATACTTTTCATCAACTTTAGGATTTTTGAACACACTTCCCGCGCTTGGATA
The DNA here is from genome assembly GCA_030629775.1 of Candidatus Moraniibacteriota bacterium. GTDB lineage: Bacteria > Patescibacteriota > Minisyncoccia > JAHIHE01 > DAOVOJ01 > DAOVOJ01. The sequence continues at coordinate 6,856 of DAOVOJ010000034.1, read as the reverse complement.
TTCTAGCGGCTGTTTTTCTTTTCTTAATTTTAAATACTCTGAGATTATTTTTTTACCTTCCTTTTCGCTTCCTTTTTCTAATTTCAAAATAGCGTTTAAAATAATATAACTTTTCTCTTCTTTAAAAATACTATTGCGATAAGAAAATTTACACTGTTTACTTTTTAATTTATGTTGGTTCCATAGTCCCGATAGGGCTGTGGAACCTTTATGCAAAACCTCCACTTCCTCCACAACATCGCTCATAGAACTCCCATTCGCGCCCGCGTTATTAACAATCGCTCCACCTACTGTCCCCGGAATTCCAACCGTCCATTCTAGGCCTGTTAAATTGTTTTTGACAGATTTTGAAACTAATTTAGCCAAAGGAACACCAGTACCGCAAATAATTTTATTACCAGCAATTCGTAATTCGTAATTCGTAATTCGTATCACTATTCCATCAAATCCCCTGTCAGAAATTAACAAATTACTTCCACCGCCTAAAACAAAAACTTTTAATTTATTCTTTTCAGCAAATTCCAACGCTTCTTTTATTTCATCAACATTTTCCGCAACGCAAAAATACTTCGCCGACCCGCCGATTTTGAAAGTGGTGTATTTTAAAAGTAAGATGTTTTTTTGAATTTTAATTGACATTTTTTAATTTAAGAATAGAATGATTTTAAAGGAGGTTTAATAAATGAGAGGTTACAGTTATCCATCCGGATTTGTAATTTACGATAAGGAGGAAGCTATTATAGGAGTTGAAGATTTATCTTTTCTGGTGAAATTCGTTGCAATAGTTATTGGTATATCTTTCTTGGTTGAAATAACTCAACAAATAGTATTGCCTATAATACTGACATTTGTTTTCCTTGCCAAAATTGTTTATGAAACTTCAGAGTGGCATGCTTTAGAACACAAGCTTATATATCTATTGGAAAACAAACTTCCACTTACAATAGATAATATAGAGAAAGCCCCAATGAAACAAGATAAACGATGCGGTTTTGGGGACAAGCTCTTGCGTAAACCCTCCGCAAGAAAAATGAACATGGCATTAAGAGCAGCAAGAAAATAAAAGTCGAGTAAAATCGGCTTATTTTTTTACGCGATTAAATATCAAATTTGTCATTTAGCATTTGATATTGATTTAATATTTGGACTTTGATATTTGATATTTTAAATTATTCCCCATCACTTTCCCCCAGCGACTGCAATGTAAACAATTTATAATACAACTTTTTATTTTTAATTAGATCTTCATGTCGCCCTTCTTCAGTAATCTCTCCTTTATCAATTACTAAAATTTTATCCGCGTGCATAATCGTGCTGAGACGATGCGCGATTACAAAAGTCGTTCGACCGGCAATCAATCTTTTTAACGCCTGCTGAACAAGCATCTCCGATTTGGAATCAAGGGCTGATGTCGCTTCGTCTAAAATCAAGATCTTAGGATCTTTTAAAATCGCGCGCGCGATCGCCACGCGCTGTTTTTGTCCGGTGGATAATTTCACTCCCCGCTCGCCAACTTCCTGATTTATTTTATCCGGAAAGTTATTTATAAACTCATCGGCGTTTGCCGCTTTAATGGCTTGATTTATTTCCTTGTCAGTCGCGTCCAGTCTTCCATAAATTATATTATTTTTCAAAGTGTCATTAAATAAACTCACTTCCTGCGGAACAATAGCGATGTTCTGTCTTAAATTTTTCAAATCAATTTTCTGAATATCAATCCCGTCCAAAAATATTTTCCCGGAAGTCGGGATATTATATCTTGAAATCAAATCCATCATCGTTGACTTCCCCACCCCGCTTTCACCGACTAAGGCGATAACTTCTCCCGGATTTATTTTGAAATTTATATTTTTCAAAACTCGCCTTGTCTCGTGATAACAAAAATTTATTTTCTTAAATTCCATCTCGCCTTTTACTTCTTTCAACTTAACCGCGCCTTTTTTATCATACGGCTCTGTTTCTTCGTCAAGCAGTTCATAGCCATGTCTTACAATTCCCATCCATCTTCTGAAACGGTTTATATGCAGTCCTAGTTCTCTCATAGGAATACTCATCAGTCCCAAATAACCAACAATTGTTACGATCTGCCCTACTGTTATTGCGCCATTTTTAAACATTACTATAACAACAACAAATAAAACAAAAATTCCAATAGCCAAAGAAGTATCTTGAAAAAAGGAGGTTTTATTTAACACTAAAAGAAATTTCTTAAAATGTTTTTGGGTTTTATTTTTAAAAACTTCCGAAACTTTTCTATTCTCATATTTTTCTCTTGAATTTGCTTTAACTAATTGGATATTAGAAATTGAGTCGTGAGTAAAACCAAAAGCGTTTTCATACGATTTTTGTGTTTCAATAATGGAATCGGTGATAGGCTTTGAATATTTTAATGTAACAAGAATATAAACTAAGATATTTATCGCAATTACAAGAAAAAGAGACCAATGGACAAACACTGCCATAAACACCAGAACAAATAAAAGCATCAGCATACTAGGAATAAACCAGATTATTTCAAACAATATACTTTCCAAGGCGTCAGATGCCTTAATATAACGGGAAGCCAATTTACCGCTTTTTTGCTTTTTGTGATATTGCGGTTTTAATTTTAGCGTGTGTTCGTTAAGAATCAATACAAAATCATGCATACACTTTATTCCTATTCCCATCCCGCGAATAGAAACATATCTTTTCCCCCAATCCCTGATAAAACTCAAAATCAGCCATAAAAACAAAATCCCAAAAATAACAGACATTTCTTCATTGACAATAATCAAATCAACGATCTTTCCGTAAATATACGGAATCATCGCTTCAATCATAGAAGCAAAAATCGCCACCGCAAAAATGGCATAAACTTGTTTTTTATACTTTGACAAAAACCGCCAAATAATTTTCAAATCATCAATAAATTCCATGAACTTTTATTACCTCAGATAGTACTGTCATCCTGAACTTGTTTCAGGATCTGTTATATACTACAGTGTGCTTTTATATTTATCTTAAAACTAAATATAACAGACGACAGATCCTGAAATAAATTCAGGATGACAAGTTTGATTTCATTCCACCAAATCATCCGCCACTTTATATATATCCCCCGCTCCCATAATTAATAATATATCATCTGGCTTAATTTTCTCATCAATTAATTTACGCGTCTCTTTTAAATTCTTGGCGTAGAAAATGGAATTAACATCTAATCCGGAAATCCCCCTAGCCCCCTTTTTTAAAGGGGAAATAAAATTTTCCAGTTTCTTTTTCATATCATTCACTAAATCCAAAGAACTAACGCTCTGATCTTTTTTTTCTTCCCTCCCAGCTACATCAAAAATCTCCGACAAAATTAAAACATCCGCGTCACTGAAACTGTTCAAGAAATCCTGATATAATTTTTTAGTCCGATTATGCTGATGCGGCTGGAAAACAGCAAAAATTCTTTTGCCGGGATAAAATTGCCTTGCCGCTTCTATCGTCGCCCTTACTGCCGTCGGATGATGCGCGTAATCGGAAATAACCAAAGCGTTTTTATATTTCCCTTTTATTTCAAACCGCCGCCAAATTCCGGAAAAATTTTCTAAAGATCTTTTTATAATATCAACTGGGATTTCTAAAGTTAACCCCAAGGCAATTGTACCAAGAGCATTGTAAACATTAAAAATCCCCGGCACTTTCAAAACAAACTCGCCTAAATCTTTATTGTTATAAAACACTTTAAATTTAACTTCTCCATCTCCAAATTCAATATTATCAGCTCGGATATCATTATTTTTTTCTAAACCAAAAGATACGACTTTATAGACTTTCGACTTTATGGACTTTATGGACTTTATAGACTTTCGACTCTCTTCATTATCTCCATTACATATTAATATTCCGTCCTCCGGCAAATGCCCAATAAACTCCCCAAACGCGCTTCTCATATCATCTAAATCTTTATAATAATCCGTATGATCAAGCTCAATGTTATTTAAAATAATTATTTTGGGATATAATTTCAAAAATGATCTTTCATACTCGCAAGCCTCAGCCAGAAAATATTTACTTTTCCCGATTCGTAAATTACTTTCATATCTCGGAACAATACTACCGACAATAATAGACGGGTCTAGTTTTGCGTCATCTAATAATAATCCCGCCATCGCGGAAACTGACGACTTTCCATGCGTTCCGCAAACCGCAATCCCAAATTTTTCATTAAAAACCAATCCCAGCGATTCAGGATAAGTGATCGTTTTTATTTCTAATTCTTTTGCTTTTTTAAACTCCGGATTATTTTCCGGCACCGCGGTAGTGTGAATTATTAAATCCATATCCTGAGAGATATTTTCTTCCGACTGCCCCATGTAAATTTTTATTCCCAGCTTTTCTAATTTCTCCACCATTAAAGAAGCGCTCAGATCCGAGCCGCTTACTTCTTTACCTTTTTCTTTCATAAGCCTAGCGATCGCGCTCAACCCAATCCCGCCAATACCGATGAAATGAATTTTTTTTATTTTGTCTAAATTTATCTTCATAATTTATTATTTCCCTTAAATCACGAAACTCATTAAGATTGTCATCCTGAATAATATTATCCTAAGTATTGTCATCCTGAACTTGTTTCAGGATCTGTCGTCTGTTATATTTAGCTTTAAGATAAATATAAAAGCATAATGTAACACATGACAGATCCTGAAACAAGTTCAGGATGACAATTTTTCTGTCCTGAAATAAATTCAGAAATAATAGTTAAAATTTGACAGTTCGTAATTCTATTCTATTCTATCTCACTATTTTTATAATTTCCTCCGCAATTTTATGAGCCGCCTCCGGATGAGACTGCTGCTTTGCCGCTCGCATCATTTCTATCATCTTTAAATGATTGCTAAAAAGATTATTGACATCGTTTAAAAGCAAGTGCGGAGTCAGATTATTCTCGCCCAACAAAACCGCCGCTCCCGTCTTGGCGATTACAAAAGCGTTTTTAGTTTGATGATCGCTGGCGGCGGTGGAAAGAGGAATGAGAATGCTCGGTTTTCCCACCGCCATAATTTCAGCGATGGTATTGGCACCCGCCCGGCTGATAATTAAATCTGACACCGCGTAAGCATCGGCAATCCTTTCTTCAAAAAACGGAAAAAGATGGTAATCTTCAAGATTGGGAATATTCATTTTCTCTATTTTATTTTTTATTTCATCATAATTATAAAATCCGCATTGATGAATTAATTGGTATTTTCCCAAAAGTTCGGGCAGGATTTCCAAAATAAGATTATTGATATTTCTTGATCCCTGACTGCCACCCATAATCAGAATTACCGGTTTGTCTTTATTTAAAACAAAAGTTTTCTTAGCCCTTTCAGTATCGCCCGCCTCAACTAAATTTCTAATGGGATTTCCGGTAAAAACAACTTTCTTAGAATTAAAATATTCTTCCACTTCTTTGAAAGAAATAGCCACTCTTTTAGCAAGCTTTGATAATATTTTATTTGACAATCCCGCCACAGAATCCGACTCATGGATAATAATCGGAACACGATAAAGCCATCCCGCCAAAACAACAGGAAAAGAAACAGATCCGCCCTTACTGAAAATCACATCAGGCATATAGAAAAAAACATAATATAACGACTGTAAAAATCCGATGGGGATTTTAAAAATGTCAATAAAATTCTGAATTGAACCGTATCTTCTTAATTTGCCAGTGATAATAATTTTATAGGGAACTTGAGTTTCTTTAATGATAGCGTCAATAAATTTACTATCCGAACTAATCAGCATAAATTCTACCGGCTCTTTCAAGTCTTCTTTAGCTATTTTTCTAATGGTTTCTACCACCGCCACCATCGGAGACAAATGCCCCATCGTCCCCCCGCCTGTTAAAAGTATTCTCATAGATTTATTTTAAACGATTTAACTTTCTTTCATTTTACCATTTTTTGGACAAAAAAAGAAGAGGGTAGTTTTTAAACTATTTTCCCCTCAATGTTTTCAATTTCCTCCATTAATTCTCTTAACAGCCTTGAGTCTCCTTTCATCGCTTCTTCTGTTATCTCTCCGCTATCTACAAAGTTCTTTTTGTTTTTTTTCCACAGTCTACCTAAACATTTCCCAAGAACAAATGCCGCTCTTAACAACCATTCCATATTTTTGTCTCTAGTGCTTAGCTTCATATCCATTACTAATCTTTTTCGTTCCCACGATATAGAATGTTCATAATCTTTTAAATATCTCTCACTTCTGTGGAAAAAAATTCTTATCAGTTCTAGATCCGAGAACGGTTCTTCGTCTAAAGAACGATTTCGTTCAAATTCCTCCTTTATTAAAGTAACGGCTTCTTCATATTCCTTTTGTAAAATATAAAGAAAAGCTAACTCGCACACAGCTCTTTCCCGCCAATAATCCAATTCTTTCGTCACTTCGCTGCCATGAAATATTTTAAATTTCCTGTATTGCCAGTCAATTCCCCGCATATCTGTCTTTAGAATTTCTATCAATTCTCTACATCTTTTTTTATCCATTTTTGCGTGAATATCTAGATTAGCTATTTCTCTAAATATTGTTTCATTTTTTAGTATTTCCAAAGACTTAATGTCTTTCCTAAATAAATCTATTTCTTCTTCAATATATTTCATTGCTGATATCATTTGAATCACTCCCGTTTATAATTCTGCAATTTTAAATTTTAATGAACTATCGACAGAATAGCACAACATGAGTTTATGTCAATATCTATTTCCCATACTTTGAAATATTCAATAAAACACCTACTCCCACTAGCGAGGTTATTAATGCTGAACCGCCGTAGCTGATGAACGGCAGAGGAATACCGGTAAGAGGAATGAGCGAAGTGATCGCCATGATATTCATCAGC
>DAOVOJ010000049.1 GCA_030629775.1 Candidatus Moraniibacteriota bacterium | reverse complement strand
TAAACTAAGGTTAATAAGATGAGTGGAAGGATTGTAAAGGGTGTTGGGGGTTTATTCTTAATCTTTAAAGCTAAAGGTTAAAAACAAACCCCCAAATAAAAAACAACCCAAAAAAACAAAAAAACAAACAATCCACAACAAACCCAAACCCCACCCATCTTTTTTCTTGCCCAATTTTTTTCTGAAGAGGATTTTATAGTTTAATAAACAAAACAGAAACGCGGTTTATCCCGTTGTTTTTTTTATTGCCACGGACGTAATTTGGGTGTAGTATAAATATAGTTATTCTGATAAATCATTAAATCTATGTTTGATCAAATCATTGTTACTGTTGTTATTATTGTTGCTATTTTTGTAGCGTTGGTTTTACTATTAAGAAAACCGATGGGGAGTTATTTGAATTCTCTCGGCGAAAAAATGATAGAGAAAAATTTAAAACTGGTTGACGAGAAAAGCCGGGAAATTTTTAAAGACGAAAGAGAAAGGTTGATAGAGCGTTTTGATGACAAGCAAAGCGTTGTTGACGAAAAAATGAAAAAAAGCGAACAATATCTGGACGGGCGAAAAGATTTGATCAAAGAGCTGGTGGAAAGAATAGGCGGCGAATTAGATAAAAGCCAAAAAAAAATTGAGACTACCGAAAAAGAGCGGGTTGGCGAATTTTCAAATCTAAAAGCGATCTTGGAAGAACATAAACTCGTTGCTCACGATTTAAGAAAGTCAACTGACAATTTAAAAAATGTTCTTTCCAATAACCAATTGCGCGGCCGGTATGGCGAGGAAGTGGCGGAAAATTTATTGCAGGTCGCCGGATTCGTCAAAGGACTGAATTATGACGGCAACTTAAGCCAGGAGACTAACGCCAACCGTCCCGATTTCACTATTTATCTGCCCGACAAAAGCAAAGTGAATATTGATGTTAAATTTCCTTACCAGTCGCTGGTGAAATATCAGGAGACGGAAGACAAGCTGGAAAAGAAAAAATATTTTGCTCAATTCAAAACCGATGTTAAGCAAAAGATCAAGCAAATTACCAGTCGGGACTATATTAACCCCGAAGAAAAAACTCTGGATTTTGTGATTTTATTTGTTCCCAATGAAATGATCTTCAGTGTTATTAACGACCAGCTGTACGATGTTGTTGACGAAGCTAACCGAAAAAAAGTGGCTATTGTTGGACCGGTCTCTTTTATAACATTTTTAAGAATGATTTATCAGTCATACGACAATTTCAGGATTCAAGAAGACTTGCATCGGGTGGTTGGACTAATTGGCAAATTTAAACAGGAGTTTGACAAATACAGCGGCGAAATTGACAATCTTGGCAAAAGAATTAAATTAACGACGGAACAATACGACAAAGTTTCGGGAGTCAGAACAAGACAGCTGGCGAAAGTGGTAGAGCAGATTGAGGGGGAAAAGGTGTTAGGTGAGGGGGAAGAAGGGAAGTTGGTGGAATAGTTGGAAATTAGAAATTGGAAAATTAAGGCATTATACAATAACCAATAACCAAGGACACAATAACCAAAAAAGATACAATGACCAATAACCAATAATCAAATTCTAAGCTGTTTGATTATTGATTATTGATGTTTGATTATTTTTTGGTTATTGTATCTTGATTATTGTGTCCTTATAAAGGTTGTTTAGAAATTAAAATTAAGAATATGAGAAGAAGAAATCTTATCATTATCATAATTCTACTAATCTCCATTACCGCTTACGCCGTTTTCAGTTTTACAAAAAAGCCGGAGCCAAAATATACAACAGTTAAAACGGTAAAAGGCGAAGTGGTTCAAACGGTTTCCGCCACCGGAACGGTGGAAGCGGAGAAGAGCGTTGATTTGCGTTTTGTGAATTCCGGCAAAATTAAAGAAATAAATGTTAAAATGGGAGATAAAATTGAAGAAGGAACTGTTTTAGCTAAACTGGAAACTGCTCAGCTAGAGTCTCAACTGGCGAAAGCGAAAGCGGGATTAAACGCCGCCGCGGCTAACCTAAATCAATTATTAGCGGGAGCGAGCGTGGAAGATATCAGAGTGTCAGAAACGGCGGTTCGCAACGCGGAAATTGTTTTAGATAATGCCAGACAGAGTTTAACCGATGTTCAGGAAGGCGCTGAAAAAGATATTGCCAGCGCGGAAGCGTCGGTAACGAGCGCCCAAGTAGTATTGAATAACGCTAATCAGAGTCTAACTAACACTCAAATTTCCAGCGAAGACAATTTAAATCAAGATTACGACGACGCATGGGACACTTTAAATTCCGCTTTGCTGATCGCTGACAATTCGCTGGACACTAATCAAACGGTTTTGAACGACGAGGACGCGCAGGACACTTTAAGTGTTCTTAATACGCAATATTTAAATAACTCAAGTCAAAGTAAAGCCGTTGCAAATAATTCTTACGACAGCGTAAAAAATTATATAGACAGTATCAAACCAAGTCCAGCTTATGAAGAAATTGATGAGGCTCTTGTTGAAATAAAATCAATGCTTGAATATGTAAGAGATACTTTGAGTGATACAAGCGATGTACTTCAGGCGACAATAACTTCTTCAAAATTATCCCAAACAGAATTGGATGTTTTGAAGTCCAGTGTTTCTTCTGCCAGAAGTAATACTAATACCGCGATTTCAAATATCACTACGGCAACACAAAATATTTCTTCGCAAAAGATCACTAACCAAACTAATTTAGATTCTGCCCAGAGCGCGGTTAACTCGGCGGAAAGTTCTTTAAGCTCCGCTGAAAAATCGTTGACAGCGACTCAATCTTCCGCTACTTCAAAAATAAATTCCGCCCAGGGCGCGGTTGACTCGGCGGAGGGATCTCTCAAACAGGCGCGGGATCAGCTGGCCTTGAAAAAAGCGGGACCGCGATCGTCGGAAGTTTCTTTATATCAAGCCCGTGTTCGGGAAGCGCGAGCCAATGTGAATTTAATCGAGAGCCAAATAAGTGATTCAATTATTATCGCTCCGCGGGCGGGAATTGCCGTTCAGGTAAACGGAGAAGTCGGAGAACTGGCGAACCCGGCGGCAACTTTTATTTCTCTTATCGCTCCCGATGATTTTGAGATCAAAGCCAATATTTCTGAAGTTGACATCGCCAAAGTTAAAATCAGCGACCCGGCAGAAATTACTTTTGACGCGCTGGGGCTTGATAAAAAATTCAAAGGAAATATCGCTGAAATAGACCCGGCTCAGACTGAAATTTCCGGCGTCATTTATTATAAAATTACGGTTGTATTTGCAGGCGACTCAGAAATAATAAAACCGGGAATGACGGCAAATCTTGATATCATTACCGCCGAAAAAGATAATGTGATCATGGTTCCCTTTCAAGCGCTCAAAGAAAAAAATGGCCGGAAATATGTTCAGGTTTTAAAAAATGGCGTTGCTAAGGATGTTTTTGTGGAAGTGGGATTGAGAGGAGATGTTGATTTGGAGATTGTTGAGGGGTTGGTTGAAGGAGAGGAAGTGGTTATTTTTATGGAAGAATAGAGCGGAAATTTTATCATTCCGAAACAATGTTATTTCGAAACAAATAATGTCGTCCTAAAAAAGAACTTGTCATCCTGAAACAAGTTCAGGATGACAAGTTGGGATTAGTTAGGATAGCGGGAAATAAAAAAAACAGGGTGCAGCGATGCTACAGCCCTTTAGGAAAAGCGGTTTTTAACGCTCCTTCAAAAGTTTCTTCTGCTCCTTTTCTTCTTATTTCGCAGAGAGATTCTCCGCTTACGAACATAACACTACTAAACCGTTCGCCCGTTTCTGCTGTAAAGACTATGGTAATCTCGTCATATCTATAGCTTGTGAAGCCGAATCCACGAAGCGTCCATTCTTCTAAACTGCAAGTGTTCAAATCACAATTATGCGAATGGCGTTTAGACGAAGGTAGTTCTATACTCTCTTCATTGTTTTGTTCACCGGGACAAAGAAGATTTCTTGAAAGTTTTCGAAGTGCTTCTATTGGATTTGCGCATTCTGCATGCGCTAAGATATTGTCACCGTCTTTTTCTATTACTTTAACTGCGCATAGTCTATTATTCGTGTGTCCTATGAGCATATATTTATAGCCGAAAACGATTTCTCCATTGTCACCTCTTATTTGTTTTTCAAAGTCTTTAATACTGAGAACTGTTTGTATTGGTTCAAATTTTAATGTCATTTTATGACACCTCCTATGTTAATAGTTTCAATCTAATTCAAAATTCTATTTATGTCAACTCTTATCAAAATAAAAAACATTACCAAAGACTATGAAAATGGAGAGGTTGTTACTCGTGTTTTGAAAGGGGTTTCGTTTGAAATAAACAATGGCGAGTTCGTGGCGATTATGGGGGCTTCGGGATCGGGGAAATCAACTTTGATGCACCTCATCGGTTTTTTGGACAAGCCGACAAGCGGCGAATATTATTTTGAAGGGCTGGATACTTTGAAATTAGATGATGACAAACTGGCTGAATTTCGCAGTGAAAAGGTCGGTTTTATTTTTCAGTCATATAATCTGCTTCAGCGAACTTCCGTTTTGGACAATGTCTTGCTTCCCGCGACCTATTTAAATGGATGCGATCTTGGGGAGGCGAGAAATAGCGCTATAAAATTATTAGAAAAAGTCGGACTTGGACATCGGTTAAATCATAGGCCAAACCAATTATCCGGCGGAGAACAGCAGAGAGTGGCGATTGTCCGCGCTCTTGTAAATAATCCAAGATTAATTTTAGCCGATGAGCCAACGGGGAATTTAGACAGTAAATCCGGCGAGGAAATTATGGAAATTTTACAGGAATTAAGCAAAGAAGGGCGGACGATTATTATGGTTACCCACGAGGAATATACCGCTGAATGCGCGAAGAGAATTTTGCATATTAAGGACGGATTGATCGTAGCCGATAATGTTGTCGGCAATCAGAGGATCGCGGTGAACGGAGAGTTTAAGAAATAATTTTCAATTTCTAATTTCTAATTTTCATTAAATTTCTAATGTTCAAATTTTTAATGACTTGCTTATATTAATTGTTTAGAAATTAATTTATTGAAAATTTAATAGAAATTAGAAATTAAAAATTAGAAATTGTCTTGTGAACTTTATAAGAATCATAAAATCTTTTTTCGTAAATCTGGCCGCTAACAAAGTTCGGTCTTTTTTGACTATGTTGGGAATGATCATTGGCGTGGGGTCGGTGATCGCGATTATGTCTATTGGCGCTGGGGCGCAGAGTCTGATCTTTAACGAGATATCATCCTTTGGAACTAATTTGATTGGCATTATGCCTGGCGGGAGCGAAGAAGATGCGCCGCCGGCGTCAATGATGGGGGCGGTGATTACCACTTTGACCTATGAAGATGCTAAAGCAATTGGCAAGATTCCTCATATTACAGCGGTAACTCCCTACGCAACCGGCAACGCGAATATTTCTTTCGGTGATAAAATTAAAAACGCGACTTTTCTTGGCGTTACTTCGCAGTATGTAGATGTGGAAGATAATAAAGTAAGTTCCGGGAGATTTATTTTGCCGGAAGAAGATGAAAGCACGGCGAAAATAGTCGTGCTTGGTTCGGAAGTTAAAGAAGATTTGTTTGGCGAAGATGATCCTTTGAATAAAAGAATAAAAATAAATAAAACAAGTTTTTTAGTTGTAGGGGTGATGAAAAAGAAAGGGGCGTCATTGGTGGCGAGCCGCGATAAGGAAGTTTTTATTCCCGTAAAAACGGCGCAAAAAATAATGCTTGGAATTGATTATGTCGGGTTGATCAGAGCCAAGGTTGATGATGAAAAAAATATGCCTATTGTAACCGGTGAAATTAAAAAACTTTTGCAGCAGAAGCATAATATAAAAGATCCGAAAAAAATTGATTTTACGGTTCGCAGTATGGATCAGGCGTTGGATATGATTAGCATGGTCACGGACGCCCTGAATTTGTTTTTGGGCGCTATCGCGGCGATCTCTCT
>DAOVOJ010000026.1 GCA_030629775.1 Candidatus Moraniibacteriota bacterium | reverse complement strand
GTCGTCTATTATAGTAAGCCTTACCATAAATATAAAGCATAATGTAGCACATAACAGATCCTGAAACAAGTTCAGGATGACAATTAAAATGTATTTCGTGATTTAATAGAAATTGAAAATTTACCGCTTAATACTTAATACCGGCTACTTGATACTCCCCCAATATTTTCAAAAAAATCACTCGGACTTAACGCGTTCCAGTCAACTGAGAAAAAAGTAAAAATAATCGCCAAAACCATCACGGCGGAAACGGCGAGAAAAATCTCCAGCGCCTTGATAGAGAAATCACCTTCAAGGCGATAATTTTTCAAATGAAAAACTATCACAACGGCAAGCAAAGCAAAAACACCAAGAGGAATGATGAGGAAAATGAGAATGTCGGGAAGAGTCATAGGGATTATTGTAAAATTAAAAGTTAAAAGTTAAAACAAAAGTATTAAGTATCTATAACAAACTACTCTGCTCCTTCTCCGGATATTTGATCCCCAAATGCTCGTAAGCCAATTTCGTGGCGATCCGGCCACGGGGGGTGCGGGCGATAAATCCCAGTTTTACCAAATACGGTTCATAAACATCTTCCAGAGTGTCTTTCTCTTCTGAAACGGCGGAGGAAATAGTGCCCAGTCCGACCGGTCCGCCATTAAATTTTTCAATGATCGTTTTTAAAATTTTTCGGTCAGCCTCTTCCAACCCCAAATGATCCACCTCTAATTCCCTTAAAGCTTCTTCGGCAATTTCTTCGGTAATAATTCCATCACCTTTAACCTGAGCGTAATCGCGAACTCTTCTAATCAGCCGATTGGCGACTCGGGGAGTCTGTCTGGAACTTTGAGCGATCTTTCCCGCTCCCTCGGAATTGATCATAACATCAAGTATTTTGCCGGAACGCTTAACGATTTTTTGAATTTCATCGTTGCTGTAAAAATCCAAACGGTGAACGATCCCGAAACGATTTAACAGGGGAGAAGAGATCAGCCCCATCCGAGTGGTCGCGCCGATCAAAGTAAACTTTGGAATGTCCAGCCTGATGGTTCGAGCGGACGGCCCCTTGCCGATAATAATATCCAAAACAAAATCTTCCATCGCGGGATAAAGCACTTCTTCAATAAGCTTGTTAAGGCGGTGGATCTCATCAATGAATAAAATATCACCCTCCTCCAGATTCGTAAGGATCGCTCCCAGGTCGCCGACTTTTTCAATCGCCGGACCGGAAGTTATCCTAATGTTGGCTCTCATTTCATTGGCAAGCAGATGGGCAAGAGTGGTTTTTCCCAATCCGCTCCCGCCGTGGAACAAAAGATGTTCCAATGGCTCCTTTCTTTTCTGAGCGGCTTCAATGGAAATGTCTAAATTTTTTTTAGCTTTATCCTGCCCGACAAATTCCAAAAGGCTTTTCGGTCTCAGCGTCTGTTCTATTTTCCGATCATCGGATTTTTCCTTAGGAGTGGTAAAAGACATGGAATAGTCAAAAGTTTATAAAGTCTATAAAAGTCAAAAGTCTGTTTTCCCCTCCTTGTCAAGAAGAAGGTTATAAAAATTTATCGTTCACTAATACCAATTTATCATTTTTTAAAAGTTTAGACAAGAAGTTGACTAAAACATTCCTCCGTGCTATTCTTCTAATAAAGTAAAAACTTCAACACTTTCTGTCATTCCGACCGAAGTGACCCTGCGGCGATAGCCGAAGAGGGAACGGAGTGGAGGAATCTGTAAAATACATAATACTTATTTCCAATAAAGACATTATTAAATACACGCTTTATCCGCTTACAGATCCCTCAACTCCTATCGTCGCTCGGGATGACAAATTCAAGCTAGAAAATTCTAAAAATAAATAAATAAAATTATGGGCAAATTGATCGTTCAAATTTTAACTAACGCGCTGGCTATCTTTTTTGCCGTCAAGCTGGTAGATGGAATTACGCTGACAGATGAAAATGATCTAGTGGTTCTATTGTTCGCCGGCTTTATTCTGGGGCTGATAAACTTTTTTGTTAAACCGGTCTTAAAAATTATTTCCGCGCCGCTGATTCTTTTCACGCTCGGGCTCTTTACGATTGTTATCAATATTGTCAGCCTGTTTCTGCTTGACTATCTGGTTAACGAACTCTCTATCAGCGGCTGGATCGCCGCTTTCTGGGGAGTGATCATTATCAGCGCGGTCAATATTTTTATCAACGCCTTTTCAAAAAAATAAATATGGACAAAACATTCAGCATAATTCAAATAATTATTTCAATATTGTTAATTATTTCAATTCTTCTTCAAAATAAAGGAGCGGGACTTTCAGACACTTTTGGCGGAGGCGGAGGAGGCGGAGAAACTTACCACTCCAAGAGAGGCTTTGAAAAATTTCTTTCCCGAGCAACAGTTGCCTTGGCGATCGTTTTTCTGGCAATGGCAATTATCAGCCTGTCAATGAGCAAATAAATTAAGAGCGGGTTTAAATGCCTCTTTTAATTTAATTTCATTTGTCATCCCGGAATTTTTTCTGGAGCGATAGTGGAAAAAAAATATCCGGAATCCAGGATTAAATTTAGGATTTACGCGTTCTTGTCATTCTGACCGAAGTGACCCTGCGGCGATAGCCGAAGAGGGAACGAAGTGGAAGAATCCCTTCAATATTGTTTATTGTATAGATATTATTTTTTCTGTTTTATATTATTTAAGGGATCATTCGACTTCTAAAGCCTGCCCCGTACTTTGATACGGGGTCGCTCAGGATGACAAGTTTAAATATATAAATTTTAAATTAGAAATTTTAAATCATATTGTTTTTTATAATAACCAGCATTAACATCCTCTCCAAAAAACAACTCAACAAATTCCTTTCTTATTTTAAGCAAAATTTAAAACAAAATAAGATCAAGGAGTTTCTAAAAGTTTTTCCCAAAAAAGAATATTATTTTTTTTGGCTGTTTTTAATCGCTTTTTTTGCAAGCGGCGCCTATTTGGCGGTTAATTATTATTACTCTCACACGGAAGAAGTTCCCGACTATCAAGGCAAATACATTGAAGCGCTGGTCGGCAAACCAAGATATATTAACCCTATTCTTTGCCAAACCAATGATGTTGATTCCGACTTGTCCCAATTGGTTTACTCCGGCTTGATGAAATTAAATTATGAAGGAAAATTGGTAAACGACTTGGCAGAGAAATATGAGATCAGTGAAGATCAGCTGAGTTATGTTTTTTATTTAAAGAAAGGAGTGCGGTGGCACAGCGGAGGAGAATTGTCCGCCGACGATGTTATTTTTACCATCCAAACCATTCAGAATCCCGATTTCAACAGTCCGTTGAGAATCAACTGGAAAGGCGTTCGCGTAGAAAAAGTTGACGACCACACCGTTAAATTTATTTTAAAAAACGCCTATTCCCCGTTCTTGAATAATTTAACTTTTGGCATTCTGCCAAAACATCTCTGGGAATTCATTGACGCCAACAATTTTTTGCTGGCGCAGTATAATTTTAAACCGATTGGCAGCGGACCGTTCAAGTTCCAAAATTTTGTTAAGAACGAAAAAGGAGAAATTGACCTGATTAAACTGGAAGCGAATGAAGATTATTATTTTAAAAAACCTTATTTGGAAAACATTACTTTTAAATTTTATCCCAGCGAAGAAAAGGCTCTCTCCGCTTTCAACCGCAAGGAAGTAATGGGAATTAATTATCTCTCGCCCAAAAATCAAGAGAAGATCGCTTCCGAGACTAATACCAATATATACCATCTGCGCATCCCCCGCTATTTTGCCGTATTTTTCAACCAAACTAAAAGCAAAGCCCTGTCAGATAAAACGGTTCGCTTGGCCCTGTCTCACGCGATTGATAAAAATGAACTGATCGGCAAAGTTTTTTTCGGACAGGGGGAAATAATTGACACGCCTATCCCCCCTTCTCTTTTAGGTTATAATCCCAACGCTAAAATTTATGATTTTGCTCCCGAACACGCCAACAATATTTTAGAAGCTGCGGGCTGGATAAAGAACGAGGAAGGCGTCAGGACAAAAGACGAAGTAAAACTGGAATTTGTTTTGACAACCACCAAATGGCCGGAGCTGTCCGAAACAGCCGAGATCCTTAAAAAACAGTGGGAAGAGATCGGCGCGAGAGTGGAAGTAAAAATTTTGGAAGCGGGAGAAATTCAGCAAGATCATATTCGCCCGCGCGAGTACGAAGCTCTGCTTTTCGGCGAAGTTTTAAACTACGACCCCGACCCTTTCGCTTTCTGGCATTCTTCCCAAAAAAAAGATCCGGGATTAAATTTGGCTTTATATGATAATTCTGAAGTTGATACTTTATTGGAAGAAGCGCGCAAAACGGCCGACCAAAACACGCGAGTTGAAAAGTATCAAAAATTCCAGGAATTATTAATTGACGACGCGCCGGCAATATTTCTCTACAGCCCTCACTACCTTTATGTCCACAACAGATCGGTCCGCGGCGCGGAACTTGATAACATCATTATTCCGTCCAATCGATTCAACGGGATTGAAGATTGGTTCGTAAAGACAAAAAGAGTTTGGAAATAAAATTAGCTTATTAGGTTGTAGGTTGTAGCTTTTTAGGTTGTAAGTGTTGTCGCGGTGGCGGAAGATTGTCATCCTGAATTTATTTCAGGATTTGTCATGTGCTATATTATGCTTTCTTATTTGTCTTAAAGCTCTCTATAACAGACGACAAATCCTGAAACAATTTCAGAGCTTGTCCTGAATTTATTTCAGGGATGACAAATTGTTTTTTGCTGATTCCATCAGCCGGGAGCTTAAAAAAACGCAAAAAAAATAAGAGACAGATTATAAATCCATCCCCGTAAAATTTCTCAACCTCCTCTCAGATCAAACTTTTTCAATCTGACCCTTTTTATTAATTTTGAGTTTTGTGCCCCTTACTATCTCACCCAAAACTCTTTCTATTCCGAGTCTTTGGGCTATACTCACTTCAATTAAAAATTCTATTTCTTCTGGCGATTCTAACACAAGAAACTTTACCGTACAACGATCTGTCCGATCACAGCGCGAGGGATCGAGATACCCATAACTGACTACCTCATAAAATCCAGCTTTTAAATCTTTAAATTTTACTGGTTGCCCCAGTTTCTTTCGTCCCTCTTTTTGTTCCCCTATTTCAATTCCAATACACAAAAAAATGAACACAAGTATTGCCGCTACTGACACAACTGCCAAGTTTAGACTGTCTGCATCAATTTCTACCATGTCTCCCAGCATTACAACTAGGACTACTATTGCCACAAACCAAAACATCGAGTCAAAATATTTTCCCATTCGCTTTTCCTCCATTTATCTTCTGTTTTAAGAACTATCAAAAACCTACCATAAACAAAAAATATGTCAACGCTTTATCAGGATCTTATCAAAAACCAAACTCCCGACATTCGCCATCTTTTTGATATGAAAGAAATAATTTTTGACCAAGAGTGGCTGGAAAAGCAGGAAAATATTAAACTGTATTATATGTATCGCGGGTTAGGATCAACGGAAGAAGATAAGAAAAAAATGGCAAGCGCGCGATTGAGATATGACATTACCGTCATTCCCCCGCTGACGCTCGGCAAAGAATTTAACAAAACCGCGGGACATTATCACAGTGATTTTGTAAAAGGAATTTCGTATCCGGAAATTTACGAAGTTTTGTCAGGCGAGGCGTATTACTTGATGCAGTCAATTATAAAAGATAATTCTGTGAACGACGCTTATTTTGTCCGCGCCGTTGCGGGCGACAAAGTGATCATCCCGCCAAACTACGGACATTTTACAATTAACGCCGGCAGTGAAAATTTAGTGATGGCAAACTGGGTGTCGCTTGACTGCGTTTCTGATTATAGCAAAGTGAAAGAAAAAAACGGCGCGTGTTATTACGCCGTTTTACCCACCCCCAACCCCTCCCAAGAGGGGAATAAAATAAACTGGCTCCGAAATAAAAATTATCAAAATATTCCTAAATTAAGAGAATTAAAACCAACAAATTTTTCTGAGCTTAGATTGGAAAAAGAAAAAGAAATGTATTATTTAGTCAACGATCCAGAAAAACTTGACTTTTTGACTCATCCGAAGGATTATGAAAAATTGTGGAAGAGGATTTTAAATTAGACACAGATAAACACTGACTAAAGGCACAGATAAACACAGATAAAAAATGTTTAAATATTAGTATGTTTAAATATTAAAATGACCTTGCCGGGGTGGTGAAATTGGTAGACACGCAGCGTTCAGGTCGCTGTGGGAGCGATCCCATGGAGGTTCGAGTCCTCTCTCCGGCACAAAAATTAAAGATACAAGAATACAAGAAACAATAACCAAACAGTGTTTAATTTTCAATTTCTAATTTTTAATTTTCATTAAATTTCTAATTTTTTAATTTCTAAACATTTTTTAAAAATATCGTTTGAAAATTTTATCATTGAAAATTTAATAGAAATTAGAAATTGAAAATTAGAAATTATATCTTGTATCTTTTATATTTTATATTTTAACTCGCATATACTTAATTCTAAACTATGATTCAAACAAAACAAAAACAAACAAAAAAACTTCGTATCATTCCTCTCGGCGGGCTTGAAGAGGTCGGGCGGAATATGACGCTTTTTGAGTATGGGGACAGCATTATTATCGTTGATATGGGACTGCAGTTTCCCGAGGAAGATATGCCGGGAATTGATTATATTATTCCCAATATTAACTATCTTAAAGGCAAAGAAAAAAATATCAAGGGAGTTTTTATCACTCACGGCCATATGGACCACATCGGCGCGATTCCCCATTTAATGCCGGCTCTCGGCAACCCGCCGCTTTACGGCGCGCCCCTTACCTGCGGAATTATTCAAAAAAGGCAGGAGGGTTACCACAAAGGAGGAGCAAAACTTAACATTCATATTGTTACCGCTCAAGATAAAATTCAAGCCGGTCCTTTTCGAGTGGAATTTTTTCATGTCAACCACAATATTCCCGATGTTTTGGGAATGGCGATCTATACCCCGGCGGGATTGATAATCCACACAGCCGATTTTAAGTTTGATCACAGCCCCATCACCGATCGGCCGGCCGACATCGGACGCATTGCCAAACTGGGCAGCGAAGGAGTTTTAGCTCTTATGTCCGACAGCACCGATGCCGAGGTTCCCGGATATTCAATTTCGGAAAAAGATATTCAGGACACTTTGGATAACATTTTTGAAAAAGCTTCGGGCAGAATTATTCTCGCTACTTTTTCATCCCTTATCAGCCGAATTCAACAAGTCATTACCTTATCGGAAAAATACAACCGCAAAGTGGCTATTGACGGATACAGTATGCGGACCAATGTCAGCATCGCTTACAAGCTGGGTTACTTAAAAATAAGAAGAGGCACTTTAGTTAA
Source organism: Candidatus Moraniibacteriota bacterium (assembly GCA_030629775.1). GTDB lineage: Bacteria > Patescibacteriota > Minisyncoccia > JAHIHE01 > DAOVOJ01 > DAOVOJ01. Next base: position 5,633 of record DAOVOJ010000026.1, on the reverse strand, counting down.
GCCGGAACAAGTCAATTCCTTTCCTGACAATAAAGTTACGGTTCTTTGCACCGGAGCGCAAGGAGAAGAAAGCGCCGTTTTGATGAGAATTGTCAACCGGGAGCATCGTCATATCAGAATTAAAAAGAACGACTCGGTAATTTTTTCTTCCTCGGTCATTCCCGGCAACGAACGAACCGTCCAGAATTTAAAAGATATTCTTTACCGCCAAGGAGCGAAAGTGATCCATTACAAAATGATGGATGTTCATGCCGGAGGACACGCCCAAAGAGAAGATCTTAAAATGATGATCAATCTTATTAAACCCAAATTTTTCATTCCCATCCACGGCAACTATTATATGCTTTGCCTTCATGCCAGCCTGGCGGAGAGCGTTGGCATCCCCGCCAAAAATACAATGGTCGCGGGAAACGGCAAGGTGATAGAAATAACTCCCAATTCAATTTCCATGACAAAAGAAAAAATTCCTTCCAACTATGTAATGGTGGATGGACTGGGAGTGGGCGATGTCGGAAACATTGTCTTGCGCGACCGCCAAATGATGGCCAAAGACGGAATGTTTACTATTATTGTCGTCATTGACAGCAAAACCGGCAAAATGATCGGCGAAGCGGACATCGTTTCGCGCGGATTTGTTTATATGAAAGGCTCCAGAGAATTGATCAATGAAACCAAAAAGAAGGTTAAAGAAATTGTTAATAAAAAAGCGACCAGCGAACATTCAACCAACTGGGCTTATATCCAGGACAACCTCCGCGATCAGATCGGTCAATTCTTGTTCAATAAAACAAAAAAAAGACCGATGATCCTGCCGGTGGTCATTGAAGTATAATTATATTCTTATAATTCCCCTCTAGGGAGGGATTATAAGAAAATCAGCAAACCTTAATTATATCTGTATGATAATTTCCATTGACGGGCGGTGCCTTGAAAGAAAACGAACGGGAACGGGAAGATATCTGATCAATCTGCTTAAGTTTTGGCGAAAAGAAAATAACTGCCAATTTAAGCTTTACTTTAAAGAAAAAATTCCTCAGGATGAAATTCTAAAAAGCGATAATTTTGAATTAAAGCTTTTAAAAAACCCGTTAAAATTTCAGAGCAATTTTTTCTTTGAGCATTTTCTCCTGCCACGAACGATAAAACAAGATAAGGCAAATATTTTTTTTTCGCCTTATTATTTGCTTCCTTTTTACTGTCCGACCAAATCAGTGGTCGCGCTTCACGACATTTCTTACGAAGCTCATCCGGAATGGTTTTCTTTTAAAAACCAATTTTTTTTGCGGTTAATGTCAAAAGCGGCGGCGCGGCGTTCCGACACCATCGTTACCGTTTCCGAATTCAGCAAAAAAGAAATTATGAAATTTTATCGGATCAATTCTGATAAAATTACGGTCACGCTTTTAGCGGCGGATGATATTTTTAGCAGAAAGGAAACAATTTGTAGGGACGGGTTTCAAACCCGTCCCTACGGCAATAAATTCATTCTAGCCGTCGGTTCAATTTTCAACCGCCGCCATATTCCGGAATTAATAAAAGCTTTTAAAAAAACAGCTCAAGAATTTCCCGAACTTCAACTGTTAATTATCGGAGTCAATCATACTCAGCCATTTATTGATATTGACGAAATAATTAAAAAAATTAATGAAAGATTAAACCGCCGGGCAATTGTTCATAAAAATTATGTTTCCGAAAACGATTTAGTCGCCTTGTATAACGCCGCTCAATTATCGGTTTACCTTTCTGATTATGAAGGTTTCGGCCTGCCGCTTCTGGAATCAATGGCTTGCGGAACACCGGTAATAACCAGCCGAAAAACTTCCTTAATAGAAGTGGGAGGCGAAGCGGCTATTTTTATTGATTCCTATAAACCGGATGATATTTATGATAAAATAAAAAAAGTTCTTGCCGATAGCGATTTCAGAGAAGAAAGAATTAAAATAGGATTTGATAATCTAAAAAAATTCAACTGGGAAAAATGCGCGCGAGAAACAATGGATGTTTTCAAGAATACCTCTTTTTAAATAAGGCCTGCCAATTTTCTTAAAATTCCCCTCTCAAGAGGGGAATAATCGGTAAAAATTACCAGCCCCCAAATAAATTTTGAATTATGCGATTAAAAAAACACTTCACCCCCATAATATCAATCTTCCTGTTAGAGCTGATAACGGTTGTTTTGATGTCGGCGAATTTGTTGCCGCCGGAGGCAAGATATTTCCTGGCTCTTTTTTTAGCGTCTTGTCTTTTAATATTAAATCTAACCCAAGCATTGACGCTGTTCATTATTTCTCTGCCACTTTTTACCGCCATTCCAGTAAGCGGCGTTTCTGATTCCATAAGTTCCTGGCGAATTTTAATCGTTGTTTTATTTATTCGATTTTTGTGGGAATTCATTTCTCCCCTCCTTACCAAGGAGGGAGTAGGGAGAGATTTCCTTGCCAAAAGCCTGTTCTCAACTCGACTGGGGAAGGAGTTAGAGGTGGTTGTTCTCAAAATAAAAAAATTGCCTTATTGTAATCTTCTGATTTTCTTTTCACTTTTTATTTTTATCAGTTTAATTTCTTTAATCGCCGCCCAAAACATCGGACCGGGAATAAAAAAAATATTTTTTCTGGTCAATATCGCCCTGCTTTTTCCAGTGGTTATTTTTGTTATTAAAAACCAAGAACAATTATTAAAAATTATCAAGGCGGTTTTCTTCGCCGGAGTTTTTACGATTTTGGTCGGCTACGGACAGTTGCTGGCCACTTTTTTTGTTCCATTATTTGACTTTTGGCAATTTTGGGCAAGCGAGGTGATTGAAGTCCTTTACGGCCAAAATCTGAGTTATTTATTATCTTACAGCAATACCTGGTTTTCTTATTACGACACTCTCCCGGCAACTCTGCGAATGTTTTCGGTAATGCCCGACTCACACTCTTTCGCTATGTTTACCCTGCTAACCACTCCCTTCACTTTATTTTTAATAGTTTCTCATTTTTCAGAAAAAACATCTCCTCTGTGTTTTTTTCGCTCCTGCGCGAATATCGGAAAAGAAGAAAGGAGGAACTTATTTCTAGTTTTCTTTCTGGTCGTCTCTTTGCTGGCGATTATTTTTTCCGGCTCGCGCGGAATTTGGCTGAGTTCCATTTTTGGATTATTCGCCGGCGTTTACTTGCTGAGCCGCTATAAGCTTTTAAATTTAAACCCGTATTTCAAGAAAGTAACATTATCCACCGACAGCAAACGGCAAAGCATGTTAATTCTTTTTTCAATCATAATATTTTTCTTGGTTATTCCTATTTCAAATTTTACTCTAAGACAAAATCAAGTAGCTCAACTTTCTATGGAGGGACTTGAAATGAGTGACGAAGAAAAATCGGCGTTCCTAAAAAGAGCTTTATCAATTTCGGATCTATCTGAAACTTCCAATAAAGGACGGCTGGAGATTTGGAATTTAACGGCTGGTTCTATTTTTGAACGTCCGTTTCTGGGAGTGGGAACGGGAAATTTCCCGGTGATCTTAGAACAGGATCATTCTACCTTAAAAAAAGGATCGTCGGCGCATAATTTGTATTTGGACATTGCCGCCGAGACAGGACTGTTCGGACTGGCGATATTTTTATTTATTTTGGCCGAAATTCTTCAACGATCCTACCGTCTTTTTTGGAGTTTAAAAGACAAAACCCTGAAAATTTTCGCTGGCAGCTTTTTCGTCTACGCCACATGGGCTTTTGGCTACGGGCTATTTGATGTGGTATTATTAAATGACAAGGTTTTAATGTTATTGGTAATATCAGTAGGGGTGTTGTATTCATTGGAAAAGGTTGAAAAACAGAATAGCGAATAGCGAATCATGAATTATGAATCAAGAATTAAATTATTTCTATTATTCATAATTCTTGATTCTTGATTCATAATTCCATTCCTATGCCCGAACTCCCTGAGGTTGAAACAATTAAAAACGAATTATTAGAAACTGTTATAGGCAAAGAAATTGCCTCTGTTAAAATTCGCCTGCCCAAAATTTTAAAAGTTGACGAAAGCGTGGAAGCAAGTAAAAATGAACTGGATAATCCGGCAATTTTATTTACGAAAATATTAACAAACGCTAAAATAAAAAATGTAAGACGGCGGGCAAAATTGATCATCATTGAATTATCCAATAATTATTCAATTGTAGTTCATTTAAAATTAACCGGGCGGCTGCTTTATAATATTATTCCCGACCCTCATACTCATTTTATTTTTGAATTCAAGGATTCCAGCCGGCTTCTTTTTAACGATCTGCGGCAGTTTGGCTATTTGAAATTGATAAAAAATGAACAGATAAAAAATTTATTTTTAAAAGAAAATTTCGGTCCTGAGCCATTAGAAAACGATTTTACTCTGGAAATGTTTAAAAATATTTTAGCGAAGAAAAAACGTTCCAGAATAAAAATATTTTTACTGGACCAAAAAAATATCGCCGGAATCGGCAATATCTACGCCAACGAGATTTGCTTTAAAGCAAAAGTAGATCCGGCGAGAGTAATTGGCGCTCTCAGCGATCAAGAAACAGAAAAAATATTTTTGGCTATTAAAGAAATTTTAGCTCTGGCGATAAAATACAAAGGAACCTCCACCGACGCATACCGAAATATTTTTGGACAAAAAGGGAATTTCGTTCCTTTTCTGAAAGTTTACGGCCGCCAAAAAAAGAAATGCTTGCGAAAAGGATGCGAAGGAGTTATTGAAAGAATAAACCTGGGAAACCGAGGAACATTTTTTTGCCCAAAGTGCCAGAGATAAAATTAGTTTTGTGTGTTTTTAGAATAGAATGGCTATAGTATAAACTAAAATAATAGTATGGTAAATAATTACGAAGCGGGGATGCCAAAAAATTCTGTTAAAGAAGAAACTTGCGACCCCAAAACATGTATAAAGGAGAAAGAAAACAGCAACGACGAACTAGCGCTTAAAGAAGAAATTGCCGGACTCAGGGAAGAAATTGAAAATGAGACTAGAGATAAGGCGAAAAAAATAGCAATTTCAGAAGAAAAATTAATTTATTTAACAGGACTTGATTTGGAAAGTCTTGACGCAAAAAATTTAAAAGATTTAAACCGCAGCGAGCTTGAATTTATCAGAGGCGATATTAATAAAACAATAACTGAATTTCAAAATATGTACAGACAAGACGCATATGAAAACGGGAATGTTAGTTTTATGTTAAAGACTAAACTGGAAAATCTTAGATATGCTGTTGATCTTTATCAAGTTAAAACGCCCCAAGAATTTCAAGATATGTGTGAAAACAGAAGTGTTGCAAATATGTTGGTGTATACTGAACCAGAAAATCTTAGATACGCTGTTGATCTCTATCGGATTAAAACACCCCAAGAATTTCAAGATATGTGTGAACAAGATATATGTGAAAATGAAAATGTTAGATTTGTTCTAGAGACTGCTGAGCCAGAAAATCTTAGATACGCCATTGATCTTTATCAAGTTAAAACACCTCAAGAATTTCAAAATATGTGTGAAAATGAAAATATTAAAGCTGTGCTAATGAATGTTAAACCAGAAAATCTTAGATACGCCATTGATCTTTATCAGATTAAAATGCCCCAAGAATTTCAAGATATGTGTGAAAATAAAAATGTTAGAGCTAT
>DAOVOJ010000060.1 GCA_030629775.1 Candidatus Moraniibacteriota bacterium | reverse complement strand
GAGCAAAAATAAACTTACCAAAAAACCGACAAAGAACGCGCCGATGGGCGAGGTGACGGAGCGGATCAGTTTTTTCATCGTTGGCCGCCAGCTCAGTGGCACTTCCATAACGAAACCTTTGCCGTACCAAAAGTAATCTTTTAAATTAAACAGCCCGACCAGAATTGCCAGGACACCGATGATTTTCATAAAGGCGCTGGAAAGGCCGGCGGTGGCAACGACGCCGTATAATCCCAGTCCCATTAAATAATAAGAAATGAACATTGAAAGGGAAAATGCCAAGCCCGCCTGGAGGGATTTTTTGCGATTGTCGTGAACTAAAATAGTGGTTAGCAAAAGAATGAGAACGGCAAATTCGCAAGGGTTGATGGCGTCCACCAAAGCGCCGCTGATGACGATTGGAATGGTGATAGCCGTGTGATTTCTCTCCGGATCATTGTTTGGTTCATTTCCGGGATTGTTATTCTCCGGATTTTGAAATTCTTTATTTTTAAAGAAGTCAATGATCGGCGTGTCGCCCATCAGGCATTGTCCTTCAAAATAAAGCATTGGGATGCCGCGTTCATTTAAAGGGATGCCTTCGTTCTGGCAAATTTCATTAAACTCCTGAGCGCATTCGGCGTCTCCGCTAATATTTTTCTTTTCAATATCATATTGTTCTAAAATATTATTTTCCTGAAAATATTTATCCACTTTTCCGCAATGAGCGCATCCCGCGCTGAAAAATAAGCAGTTTTTGGATTCTTGTTCAATAATAACCGGCTCGGAAATTCTAGTTTTTTCTTGAACAGGACTAGGGGCGGGTTCTTTATTTTCAAAAAAATTAATGATCGGCGTGTCACCGATTAAAATTTCACCTTCAAAAAACAGAGTCGGCACGTCTCTCCGGGTAATATTATTCTCCTCGCATATTTGATTAAATAATTCTTTATTTTCCGAATTTTTCCAAGTCTCTTTTCTTTCAACCTGATATTCCTCATCAATATTATTTTCGTCAAAATATTTTTCCACCGTTACGCAATGCCCGCACCCGTCTCCGTAAAATAAATAATTTTGAGACGAGTCGGCTAATGCCGCGCCGTCAGTTTGATTTATGTTTATTGCCGAAAATGCCAATAAGATAAGAAGAGAAATAATAATTTTTTTCATTTTTTTGTTTTAAAAAATAATTTGTCATTCTGACCGAAGTGACCCTAAGGCGATAGCCGAAGAGGGAACGAAGTGGAAGAATCTGTAAATATAAAATGCTTGCTTCTAAATAAAAATAGTTGAAACACGCACTCTGTCCGCTAACAGATCCTTCGACTCCTGTCGTCGTTCAGGATGACAAATTTAAAAACCTCCCCCTGCCCCCTTCCTGAAATAAATTCAGGACAGGCTCTTGCCAAGGAGGGGAAAATAGGCTACTTAGTTTTATTCCTCGTCTTCAAACACTTCGTGCAAATTCTGACTTTTTTGTCGTCAATGGTCGCTGTTTGAAGATTAAGGTATTGCTTTCTTTTGGTGGCAATGTTAGAATGGCTGCGGGATTGGCTGGATCTAGTCCCCCGTCCGCAGACTTCACAAGTTCGGCTCATAGTTTTAGTATTAAGTATCAAGTATTAAATACCAAGTGTTTGATACTTCATCATCTTAAACCAATTAATTAACTTTGACAAGTATGGATTCTATTTTTTATCTTTTTCAACTGATCGTTTTAATTTTTTCCATTGTTATTCACGAGTTCTCTCATGGCTGGATGGCGAATTATCTGGGTGATCCGACGGCAAAATATCAGGGAAGGCTGACTTTAAATCCTCTTCCGCATATTGATCCGCTGGGTTCGATCTTAATTCCCCTTTTAATGTTTCTTTCAGGAACAGGAGTAATTTTTGGCTGGGCAAAGCCGGTGCCTTATAACCCGTATAATTTAAAAGACCAGAAACGCGGACCGGCGCTGGTAGCGGCGGCGGGGCCTTTGGCCAATTTAACGGTGGCGGTTTTCTTCGGAATAGTAGTTAGAATTTTAATTGCTCAAGGAATTAATTCCGGTATTGTCGTTTTTCTGTCTTTTATTATCCTGATAAATATCGTTTTAGCGGTTTTCAATTTAGTTCCTATTCCGCCGCTTGACGGTTCTAAACTGCTTTTTTCGGTTTTGCCATATTCAATGCGCCACTTTCAGGAATTTTTGGAAAGAAACGGAGTTTTAATTTTACTCTTTTTTATATTCTTCGGTCTCCATTTAATTTTCCCTGTTATTTTTGGCTTGTTTAGGTTGTTGGTGGGAAGCAACATTTTCGGATTTTGAGCTGTCTTGCCAAAAATAAAAATCTGTTCTATACTGCTTTAGTCGGCGGTTTTTTAAAATTTGCCGCGTCCCGTTCTAAAATTTACAACATTGTTTAGCGGTAAATAATGCCATAAATTGTCTCATATTAGCTATTGTTAGCGTAACAGTTTTGTAAATTTTGGAACGGGGCAAACAAATCTTACAATAGAAAGGAGAAAAAACTATGTCTGTTTCTGAAAAAATTAACAGTCAAGGCAAAACAGAAGACAATAAGTCAGACGAAATGGAAATGCTTTTAACCGGCAAAGACGCGCCTCAATTGCCTGTGTTGAGTGATTTAGTTGAGGGAAAGGTAATTGAAATAGGAAGCAATTCTATTTACTTAGACCTGGGCCCGGCCGGAACGGGGATAATTTATGGCCGTGAGCTTTTTGACGGCTTGGGAGATCTAAAGGATTTAAAAGTCGGCGATATTTTGGCGGCTAATGTTATTGAGCTGGAAAACGAGGATGGCTATATAGAGCTTTCCTTTAAAGAAGCCAATTACGAGAAGGTTTGGAAAGAATTAACCCGAAAGATGGAAGAAGAAGAGGTGATTTCCACCAAAGTGCTGAGCGCCAATAAGGGAGGCTTGATAGTCAAGATTAACAGTATCGCGGGCTTTTTGCCTGTTTCCCAGCTGTCCAGCAAAAATTATCCGAGAGTGGAAGGTGGAGACAAGAATAAAATTCTGACTTTGTTAAACCAATTGGTGAACAAAAATTTACAGGTTAAAATCATCAATCTTGACAAAGATGAAGAAAAGCTGGTTGTTTCCGAAAAGGCCGTTCAGGTCAAAGAAGAAGAAAAGCTGATCAAGGAGTTAAAAATCGGCGACAAGATTGAAGGAGAAGTAAGCGGGATCGTTGATTTTGGGGCTTTTGTTAAGTTTAAAGGACTGGAAGGACTGGTTCATATTTCCGAGATGGCTTGGCAACTAGTAGAAGATCCTCGTCAGGTCATTAAAATCGGCCAGAAGATAAAAGCTAAAATTATCGGTATTGACGGTCCAAGAATTTCCCTTAGCCTTAAATCTCTTCAGGAAGATCCATGGAAAAAGGCGGTAAAAAGCTATAAAGTCGGGCAAAAAGTCAACGGAACGGTTACCAAGTTAAACCCTTTTGGGGCTTTTGTTCAGCTGGATAGCGATATTCACGGTCTAGTCCATCTTTCCAAAATGACCGCGGAAGACGGTAAAGCGAAAGAATTAAAAGTAGGCGAGAAATATGACTTTGAAATTCTTTCCATTGAACCGGAAGAACATCGAATGGGATTAGCTCTTTTTTCAAAAGAAAAAAAGATAAAAAAAGCTGATGAGAAAAAAGATAAAAAAGAGAAAGAAGCCGAAGAAAGCGAAGAAAAGCCTGAAAAAAAGAAAAAAGAAAAGAAAGAAGACAAGAAGAGCAAAAAAAATAAAGACAAAGATAAAGAAGAAAGCGCGGAAGTTAAGGAAGATAAAAAAGCAAAATCCGAAGAAAAGAAGAAAAAGTGAGTAACCTGTGGATAAGTAAACAGTAATAAAAATCTATCTTTTTAAAAATAACCATCGTTATGATGGTTATTTTTTTGAGCGCAAAATTTAGTAAGTAAGTTTTTCGGGTTAAATAAAGGGGGAATTGGGTATTTTTATTAAACGCGTTATACGTTGCG